>CAMXZF010000012.1 GCA_947253405.1 uncultured Candidatus Saccharibacteria bacterium
ATCCAGGACGTCTCGTGGGCTCGGAGATGTGTATAAGAGACAGGTTCAAGATATCGTCCTTAGTATAGGTCGAACTGGCGCCGCTACACCAATAGCCGTATTTGAACCGGTCAACTTAGCTGGCACAATCATCAAACACGCCACTTTGCATAATGAAGACGAAATCAAGCGCTTGGACGTAAGAATAGGTGACACCGTCATAATATATAAAGCAGGAGAAATTATACCAAAAGTTGAATCTGTTATTACTAACATGCGTCCAAAAGAAGCTAAGCCTTTTGACTTTGCCCTAGCTTTAAGAAAGCAATATCCTGAATTAGATTTTTATCGACCAGAAGGCGAAGCTGTTTGGCGAGCCACAAATTTACAAAATGTTAAAGATGCACTTGTGCAATCTATTAAACACTACGCCAGTCGTCCAGCTATGAATATTGACGGCTTAGGCGAAAGTGTAGCCTGTGCCTTAGTTGATTCTAAGCTGGTAAAAAATATTGATGATTTATATAAATTAAAACTAGCTGACTTAGCCAATCTTGATGGTTTTGCTGAAATATCAGCCAACAACCTAGTGAATGCTATCGAAAACAGCAAAATGGAAACACTCGATCGATTCATCTTTGGCCTCGGCATTAGGCATGTAGGCGCAAAAACAGCTAGCGATTTGGCGACTTATTGCAAAAATCTAGATACTTTTATAGATATTACAATATCGCAGCTACTATCAATAGATGGCATTGGTCTAGTTGTGGCGGAATCCATTGTAGCTTGGCTATCAGATGAAACTAATTTAGCCACCATTAAAAACCTCGTAAATCTAGGCGTTAAACCTCAGCCTTTAACCATCAGTGATAAATTGTTGGGCCTGTCTTTTGCCATTACTGGCACATTAACTAGCATGTCAAGAGATCAGGCTAGTCAAAAAATCAAATCTCTAGGCGGCGCTTTTCACACTTCTGTTAGCCAGTCAACCACATATCTTGTAGCTGGCGGTAAAGTTGGTGCTAGTAAAAAAGCTAAAGCCCTAAAATACGGCACCAAGATAATTAACGAAGCAGATTTTTTATCAATCTTGAATTAATTTAATTTATTATTGACATATATAGATAATTATGTTATAATTACAATCAGTTCGTTAAATTTAGGCGAACCATTAGATGATGTAACTAATGAAATACTCACCCCGGAGAGACGGTGGGTATTTTTATATCTATTTACGATTAGCTCTTTTTCGCTTGATCGGATCAAGCTCTAATTTACGTAGACGCAAATTTTTTGGCGTTACTTCTAATAATTCATCGCCTTCGATAAAATCTAAACATTGCTCTAACGACATTTCTGTATAAGGTGTTAGCTGAATAGCGCCATCACTCGATTTACTGCGCATATTGGTTAACTGCTTACCTTTACAAACATTGATTTCTAGATCTTCTTTACGTTTGTTTAAGCCGACTATCTGGCCAGCATAAACTTCGACACCAGCATCAATATAAAGCTCACCTCTAGCTTCAGCGTTAGCCAACGCATAGGCCGTAGACATACCAGCTTCAGAGGCAATCAAAACACCGTTACGCAATCCGGCTAAACTTTGACCAAGCGGTTGATAGCCCGAAGGAATAGAACTCATAATAACTGTACCTTTAGTGGCAGTTAGTAAGGTATTGTGTAAGCCAATCAAAGCGCGCGATGTTATTTTATAAGTAGATCGGATAGTATTTTGTGCTGAAGTTTCTTGGCTTAAAAGTTCAGCGTGGCGAGCGCCCAATTCGCTAGCAACTGCACCCATAAATTCAGGCGTAACCTCTAGAAACAGTTCTTCAACTGGCTCTAAAATTTTACCCGCTTCTTCTTTCAAGACCACCTGCGGGCGGCCAACTTCAAACTCATAACCTTCGCGGCGCATTGATTCTATTAAAACCGATAAATGTAGTTCGCCTCGACCACTAACTTTAAAGCCGATACCATCTTCTTCAACCCTTAAAGAAACGTTTGTCTCTAGTTCTCGATTTAAACGCTCGGCAATTTGACGAGAAGTATTAAATTCGCCCTCTCTACCTTTAAACGGGGAAGTGTTTGGTCCCAAATAAACAGATATAGTTGGGCTTTCTATTTCTAAGCGCGGTAGAGGAGTGGGATCAGATGGGTCGGCAATTGTTTCGCCAATTTTAGCATCGCCTATACCCGTTATAGCCACTATATCACCCGCACTAGCTTCGTCTATCGGCTGCTGATTTAAACCAGAATAAGTAAACAATTTATCAACTTTAAAGTTTTTAACGCTATCATCGTATTTAATCAAGTTAATCAACATACCTGGACGCACCGTGCCTCTATTAATTCTACCGACAGCATACTTACCCAAGAAATTATCATAAGATAGTGAAGTAACTAACATGCGAAAAGCACCATCTAGATTTACATCAGGTGAAGGTATCTGCTTTATAATTGCCTGAAAAATTGGCGTTAAATCTGCGGGCGCAGTTAAATCTGCGGGCATTTTATCCCAAGCCTTAGCTTCGCGACCAATGGCATAATAAACTGAATAATTTAGCTGATCATCATTAGTAGCTAATTCTAAAAATAGATTGGCTACTTCATCTTCGACAGCGTCAATTCGACGGGCTGGTTTATCAACTTTATTAATAATTACAATTGGCTTTAATCCCAAAGATAAGGCTTTAGATAAAACAAACTTAGTCTGTGGCATTGGGCCTTCGGCGGCATCAACAATTAAAAGTACGCCATCCGCCATTTGTAAAGTGCGCTCTACTTCGCCACTAAAATCAGCGTGTCCCGGCGTGTCAATAATATTAATCTTGTAGCCATCATACTGAATAGCCGTTGTTTTTGCTGTTATGGTAATGCCGCGCTCTTTTTCCTGATCACCACTATCCATAATCAAGCTTTCTGCCATTTCAGCAGAATTATCACGAAAAGTATGCGACTGCTTTAATAAACCATCTAGCAAGGTAGTTTTACCATGATCAACGTGGGCAATGATTGCAATATTTCTAATTTTATCTGGTGTTAACATAAAAACATGCGCCTGTTGGCGCCCCTTTTTGATTGTGGTGGGTCGAAAGAGACTCGAACTCCTGACCTCTGCCGTGTGAAGGCAGCGCTCTAGCCAGCTGAGCTACCGACCCGTCAAGTTCTTAATGACTTAAAAATGGTGGAGCACAGCGGATTCGAACCGCTCACCTCTTCGCTGCCAGCGAAGCGCTCTAGCCAAATGAGCTAGTGCCCCATAATAATATGGTGGGTCGTGAGGGGCTCGAACCCCCGACCTCCTCGGTGTAAACGAGGCGCTCTAGCCAACTGAGCTAACGACCCATAATATTTACATCTATGGCGCTTAAATATTATAGCATTTTTAAGTGCAATAACAATGTGGTGCGCGCGAGAAGACTTGAACTTCCACGCCACGGATGGCACATGCACCTCAAGCATGCCTGTCTACCAATTCCAGCACGCGCGCCTAAAAATATTTTAACATAACGAGGTAACAAGTATAACTAAAAGCTAGCTAAAATTAATTTTTCTTAGTTGATTTATTAGAAGTAAAATTCGCACTCGCTTGAACGACTTTATAAACTGGGCTAGCTGAACTAGTTGTACTAGATTCTTCAATGATATTTTTAACCCTAACGCGTTGAAGTAAAAATTTAACTAGCTTGTAGATCAAATAGATAGCGCCGACTACTAGGTAGTAAAGTGCTAGAAAAATATAATAAAAGATAATTATAAATACGCCGATATACCAATTTTTTTTAATAAATTGTGGCACTGATGCGCCTAAGGCAAAACCTAAGAATAAACTATTTTTATTCTCGCTCTTACTCTTAACCATAACCTAATAATTATTATACTATACTTAGTCTTTCATAAGCTCAGTGTAGGCAACTTTACCGACTTTAGTTTTAGGTAAACTTTCCCTAAATTCGATCAGTCTTGGCAACTCAAACTTAGCTAAATTTTCGCGGCAATGCGCCATAATTTTATGTTTTATTTCACTACTGGGCTTAACGCCGTCGTTTAAGACCACGAAAGCTTTTGCTATATGTCCACGATATTCATCTGGTATGCCAACAACAGTAGTCATTAAAACTTCATCGATTTGGCATATCACACCTTCGACTTTACTAGGATAAATATTATACCCGCTACTGACGATAATTCTTTTTAACCTTTGCTTGAAAAATACATAGCCATCTTTGTCCATATAGCCAATATCGCCAGTGTGTAACCAAATGTGACCATCACCATGGCGCCTTAATGCCTCATTAGTTTCTTTGACATTATTGACATATCCGCTCATCAAATTTGGCCCCGTCAGCACAATTTCGCCTAGTTCGCCCGCAGGCTTTTCAAAATCGGTACCAGGCTCAACGATCTTATAAAACACATCCGGGCAGGGGATGCCAACAGTGTAAGGCTTGTACTTATCCTCCGGGGTAACACAAGATACTGACACACACTCTGCTAGTCCATAGCCTTGTATTAAATTTGCTTGACTGCCAGTTTTTCGCAATAACTTTTCCACAGACTTCTTGAGATTGTCATCTAGTAAGTCGCCGCCTGAAATCGCTAGCTTCACACAAGATAAATCTAGCTTTTTAATGTGACGATTCCTAAGCATAGCTTCATATAAAGTTGGCACGCCCACTAATAAGTTGGGCCGACTTTGCTTTAATATGCGATCAAACCTTTTGGCGTCAAACTTTGGATACATCATTACTGTCATAGCATTAACAAACATGGCATGAATACCGACCGCCAAGCCAAAACCATGAAAAATTGGCATAATACCTAAAATGCTATTTCCTGGTTTAGCGTAATCAGAAAACATTTCTTTAACTTGCATCGCCATAGAATTAAAAGATAAATTGCTAAGCGCCACACCCTTTGATGTGCCGGTAGTGCCACCACTATAAATAATGACAGCTAGATCTTTACGCTTGGTGTGAATATTAACGTCACCATAAAAGCGTGCTCCATATGCCAACAAATCTTGCCATAATATAACATTATCGCCGCTCGGATATTCTTGTTTTTTATGTAATAATGGCACTAAATTCATTAGTTTTATGCTAGCCCTAGGCACAAAAGGTAGGGACATGGTCGGCGATATGGCAATAACTTTTTTAACACTAGTATTTTTTAAAACTTTTTTGGCGCTTTGCCAAGAAACATCGATCACCACCAAGTAGCGACTAGATGTTAAATTAAGCGCATACTCAATTTCGGCTGGGCTTGATAGCGGATGAAAAATATTAGCTACAGCACCAATCTTATTAACGGCATAAATTGCATATATTGCCTCGGGTATATTGGCGCTACATATTGATACTACATCACCTTTTTTAACGCCAATTTCCTTAAGGCCACGTGCTGCCATATCGATTTGGCGCATTAAATCTTCATATGTAATTTGTCTACCAAAATAATCAATCGCTACGTGCAAGGGGTACTTATTGGCGGTGCGCTCAATAAAATCGTACATCGATATGTTCGGGTACCTCAGTGATTTTTTAACACCTTTGCCGTAGGACTTTAACCAGGGTGCTTTTAATTTCTTTGCCATATCTATTTAACATTCTATCATCTTGGCGCTGATTTTGATGGGTTCTTAGCTGGTACACTGCCAACTAGCTTGATCTTTGCACCTTCTATATTCATCAATAAATCAGCCACAGACTGCCGTAGCTGATTATTTTTAGCCGTTATGGCATCAGTCTTTTTCACATATAACGGCTTACCGAAAATAATTTTATTCTTACGACGACGGCATAGCTTTGGGTTCTCAGTAATAGCACAAGGTATAATCGGCGCATTAGTTAGTTGCGCCATTTTAACTGCCCCAAACTTAAACGGCAATAATTGATGTGGCTTTTTGTTGTGCCTAGTACCCTCGGGGAATAATACTATCAAACCACCACTATTTAAACGCTCGACAGCTTGATCAATCACATTGCCTGGGTGGTCGCGATCAACCCGAATTAGATTAAATATTTTAAAAAGACAACCCAAATGGCCATCTAGTAGCTCCTTTTTAGCCAAAAAAATTGGCTTACGATTTAAGCTAGCACCTAGAATTAAAGGGTCTAACGAACTAGTGTGATTAGCAACCACAATTAGTTTTTTATCTTTAAGCTCTAAAAGATTTTTTTTATCTATCGTAAAACCATATAGTAGCTTGAAAAATAATCGAAAAAAATAACGTAAAATAATCATAGTATACTGGACTTATCTATATTTTTATGGTATGGTATAAGCATATTCGAACGGTGGGCCTTTTATATTATAGCGCTATAGCGCTCCAAATAGGTAGGAGATTTAAAAATTAATAGACATGAAAGATAACACCGCAAGCACCAACCAGCCAACTCAAACCACTACTATAGATGGTGGCATTAACGGGCTTAGGCAATTAATAGACGGCAGAAAAGCAAAGTGGTCACACAGCACCAATCACCAAGCTAATAAAAAACCAAAAACTGGTAGCAAAATTAACGACACTATAAAGTCTATCGTTAATAACCCAAATGAAATTCTTTACTGTGAATTAACAAAAAATAACAACAAATTTTCTACCATAGTTTATATCGAACGCGAACAAAAAATATTGTCTTATAAAGATAACATTAGTGAAGACGAGTATAACCAGCTATATATTGCAGTCGACAAAATGGCTAGTGCACAAAAATTCATTCATGGCATAATCAATAAGACTCTGTTGTATATCATCAAAAGCAAATTGATCAGCACTACTAATGACGAAGTTGTCTATCGCAACAAATATGCACTAAAAGGCTCTTCTTTAGAAATATTTAATTTCGCTTCTAGTTTGTTATCGTTTGGTAAGTCTTCAGATAATAAAGGTGCTGCCGACAGCAACGATATTGTGGAAAAGCTATTGGAACTAAATAAGCTAACTGCTAGCAAAAAACCCTCGTCAGTCAGCAATACCGACGCCATTAAAGCTTTTGCCCTATTAGGTAGGGCTTCAATCGACATATTAAAGCAGGTTTTTGCTGTTAACGACGAACGTGCTGAGGAAATTATAAACAGTCTACGCCTCAGCCATATGCTAGGTGATAATACCGACGACAATACGTATGAAATAATTTCCACTGATTTAAGTGATCTAAAAAAGGGCCAAAGCTACCGTCGCAACAACAAAAAAGAAAGCTACTGCCGAGCGGTGGCTAAAACTAATATCGGTGAAAAGACTTTGACCTACGACCTAGATGACGTCGACTTAATCCTAGCTGGGGAAAAGTTTAACGATTATTTAGTTGTTTTTTGTAAAAAAACTACCAATGATGCCGTTAGGCGTTTAATAGACAGCGACAGCAACAATATATCTTCTAGCGAAATCCTAAAAGCTCTATCACAAAACGCTATCGAAACTGATGACTTTGCTAGTTTTGATTTATTCAATCAGTTAATCACTAAGCCCATGCTGGTCAACGGCTGGTTCAAATATTTTCCTAGTATGCTTATATATACATCCGGTATTGATGCATTGCGAACCGATATTAATCGCTATATTCTAGCTAATTTGAATTGGCTAGCAGTTAGCTATCAGGCCAACACGTTTATGGATTATGCACTTGATTACGGCAAGGTAGATATCAAAGAAAATTCAATCGAGCAAAATATTCGCCGTGAATACATTCGCCAAGCTATTTGGATTGCTAGACGCGGTGAATCAGATTTATTTAATAGTGAAATCGATAGCTATATTAAAAGCGGTGCTAAAAAAGCAGGTAAATAACCTTAATTTATATGAAAAATAGAACCTATGATCCAGATTTAATACCCATGCCTCAGCAAGATCTAATGAATGGTTGTCAGTTGACCGATAGGCAAAAATTAGCTGAACGAACCAATGGTGTTGCCACCCGCGCTAACGCCGTCACTCTTGCTGGAGTCGCCCTTGTCCTAGCAGGTTGCAATAGAATCAAAAAAGGTCACTATAAAAGTGGCCTCAGCGCTGTTATGGCGGGCGCTGCCTGTGATTTTATCGATGGCCAACTATCTAGACACGATCGAGTAGCTGGCTATAGGTGTGGGCGCTGGCTTGACATTGCTTCTGACGGTATTAAGTCAGCTGCTTTAGTTGATGCATTAAGTAAATCAGAAATATATAAAGGCCTAGAGCCAGCAGTTAACTATTCACCCAAAGTTGCTAGTTGGGCAGTTAATAGCACATCACAATTTATTTTAGGTAACGAATCAAAAAGCAGTAAAAGTGGCAAAATTGCCGAAGCTTCTCGCTGGTTATCACCAACTCTAGCAATATCCGCTAAAATATTAGAAAAAGAAGGCCAACCCCGCGCCTCTTTCTTAACTAGAAAGGCTGGACACTTAGCTACAGCCCTGTCTTTTACTTTAGGTGCAAAAGCCACCAAAGGATACTCAAGGAATTTAAAACGCTAGTTTTTGTCTAAAAAGTCAGCTACATCCGCAGGCAAATAGCCGTCTTTATGATTAAAGCCGGCACTCCATTCATAGCCTTTATTGTAGCCTAGATTTTTCATTAAATTAGTTGGCGCATTCCTGATATGCAAAGGAATTTCGGCATCAGGAAACTTTTTAGCTAAGTCTTCCGCCTTGCGCCATAAATCATATGACTGACGAGACTTTTTAGCTTTAGTAAGTGCTAAAACAACGTGCGATAAAATAATGCCACCTTCCGGTAAGCCAACCCGTTCAACAGCGTTAAATGCATCTAACGCTAAACCAAGGGCGCCATTACCAGCTAAGCCGATATCCTCACTAGCAAAAATTATCATTCGGCGAGCAATAAACTTGGGATCTTCACCAGCCTGTATCATGCGGGCTAAATAATACAAAGAGGCTTTGCTATCACCAGCGCGCATTGACTTTATGAAAGCACTAATAGTGTCAAAGTGTATGTCAGCATTTTTATCATATCGCGCTAAATTCTTGCCACTCGCTAATGCCACAATTTCCTTAGTAATAGTGTGATTTTTTGCTAAAGAGCGCGCTAGGCCTAATATTCCCAAAGCCTTTCTAGCATCACCATTAGCTAGCTGGGCTATTATGTGTATAACTTCTTTATCTATTCGCTTGTTTAACTTTTCCACAGTTATAGCTTTTTGTAAAATCTGTTCAATCTCTTTATTAGACAGCTGCTCTAAAACTAACACTCGCAATCTTGAAAGTAGGGGAGAAATAACTTCAAAAGATGGGTTTTCGGTGGTTGCGCCAATTAAGGTGATTAATCCACTTTCGACATGAGGCAAAAAGGCATCCTGCTGAGCTTTATTAAAACGATGAATTTCATCTACAAATAAAATTGTGCGGATTTTTAAATTCCAATTAGTACGGGCTCTTTCTATAACTTTTTCAACATCGGATTTTTTAGCTGACACGGCTGATATTTCAATAAAATCAGCCTCCAAAGCACTAGCCACAATTCTAGCTAGCGTAGTTTTACCAGTACCAGCTGGACCCCAAAATATTAAAGAGGTTAGTTGTTTATTCTTGATTAACTTCTTTAATAAATCCACCACCTTGGCTTGACCGACTACATCGTTCAGATTTTTCGGCCTAAGTTTTTCAGCTAACGGAGCATATTGATCATGATTCACACTAGTATTATATAATGTATAGTGTAGTTAATCATAATCTATGAAAAAGGAGTGACATGGACGGAGCAGGTGCAATACTACTAATTATAGGCATTATTTACTTTGCCGCAGGAATTAAAGTAATTAATCAGTACGAACGGGGAGTGATTCTAACTCTAGGTAAATATACTAGTAATCGTAACCCTGGCATGACTTTTGTTTGGCCAATATTACAGTCGCTTAATCTAGTTGATATGCGCTCTACACCTATGGATGTGCCCAAACAAGAAGTAATTACCAAAGATAATGTGACCGTAAATGTTGATGCGGTGGTTTATTTCCGTGTCTTAAAGCCCGAACGCGCCATGCTTGAAACCACTAACTATAAACTAGCCACCTCACAATTGGCTCAAGCTGCTTTACGCGATGTTGCTGGCAATGTGTCTTTGGACGATCTGTTAAGCAATCGCGATGAAGTTTCTGAACAAATTAAATCAATCGTAGATAAGCAAACTGATCCCTGGGGCGTAGATATCGAACTAGTAAAACTACAAAATATTGAATTACCCCAAGACATGAAGCGAGCTATGGCTAAAGAAGCCGAGGCCGAGCGTGAAAGGCGAGCCAACATTATTAACGCTGACGGTGAAAAACAAGCTTCAGCTACACTTGCCAAAGCTGCTGATATCCTAGCTAACTCAAAAGGTGCCTTAGATCTAAGAACCCTAAACACTTTAGAAAAAATTTCCGTTGAACCATCACAAAAAACGATGATTTTACTGCCATCGGATCTTTTAAGTAATCTTGGCTCTAGCCACAAAAAATAGTTAGCCTAATTAATTGCCGCCAAATGATCCGCTGACGCCAAAGAACTTTTCAAAAAAGGATTTTAGCTTATCAATAACACCCTGTTTTTTAACAGCTCGATTTCTATCTTTTTTACTACGTAGCTCAGGGCTAGCGTCTTTATCGCCAAAATGGCTACGATGGCATTCGTCAAAAATAATAACTACATGTTTTTTATAAACAGCATGATCTTTGTCTTTTCCTAGTGCTCCTATATTGACGCCTGTTTTTGCTTGCCTTAGTATAGAAGGTGAAGCAAAAAATGATTGTAAGCTATAAAAAGCTCTGGAAACTGCTAACTGACAGAGATTTAAAGAAATAGATGCGAATATTTTTATTTAAGGAAAGATGATAATGGACAAGCGGCAACTTGCAAATAAAATTTGGGAATCAGCAAATAAAATGCGTTCCAAAATTGAAGCGAATGAGTATAAGGATTATATTCTCGGCTTCATTTTCTATAAATACATTTCAGAGCAAGAAGTAAAATACCTGAAGAAAGAGGATTGGGCTGAGGAAGATATGATTGCTGATCTCAAAGAAGAGAATCAGGAAATCGTAAATTCCATCCGAAAGAATATCGGCTATTTTATCTCATACGATAATTTGTTTTCTACATGGTTAAAAATGGGTAAGGATTTCAACGTTTCGAACGTACGTGATGCCTTATCTGCTTTTTCGCGCCTTATCAGTCCTACGCATGAAAAGGTATTTAGTGGTATTTTTGATACGCTTCAGACTGGACTATCTAAGCTCGGAGAATCTGCTGCTTCACAAACAAAAGCAATCAGTGATCTCATCCAGCTTATTAAAGACATTCCAATGGACGGAAAACAGGACTACGATGTGCTTGGCTTTATTTATGAAGACCTTATTTCGAAGTTCGCATCAAATGCCGGTAAAAAAGCTGGTGAATTTTATACTCCACATGAAGTGTCTCTGCTTATGTCAGAGATTGTTGCCGACCATTTGAAAGATTGCAAAGAAATCAAAATCTATGACCCGACATCTGGTTCCGGTAGCCTTTTGATTAATATCGGTAAAACAGCCGCCAAATATATAGGCGATTCAAATAACATTAAATACTACGCACAAGAGCTCAAACAGAATACATATAACCTGACTCGTATGAATCTTGTCATGCGTGGTATATTACCAGATAATATCGTAACAAGATGCGGCGATACGCTCGAAAAAGACTGGCCATATTTTGACGAGAGCAACCCAGAGACTACCTATGATCCACTCTATGTAGATGCCGTAGTTTCTAACCCGCCATATTCTCAGAACTGGGATCCAACCGGAAAAGACACTGATCCTCGTTACTCACATTTTGGCGTTGCTCCAAAATCTAAAGCAGACTATGCATTCTTGCTTCATGACCTCTATCATCTTAAACCGGATGGAATTATGACTATCGTACTCCCTCACGGTGTGCTTTTCCGAGGCGGAGAAGAAGGCGAAATTCGTAAAAATCTTATCGAGAATAATCATATTGATGCAATTATTGGTCTTCCGGCGAATATTTTCTTCGGAACAGGTATTCCGACAATCGTTATGGTTTTGAAACAGAAACGCGAGAATACAGATGTTCTCATTATTGATGCATCTAAAGGTTTTGAAAAGGAAGGCAAAAACAATAAACTTCGCGCATCAGATATTAAAAAGATTGCAGATACAGTTAAGGATAGATTGGATATCCCTAAATACTCTCGTGTTATTAGTCGTGAAGAAATTCGCTCAAATGATTATAACTTAAATATTCCTCGCTACGTTGATTCATCTGAAAAAGCCGAGAGCTGGGATATTTACGCTTCTATGTTTGGCGGTATCCCAATGAGTGAAATTAATGAACTATCTAAATACTGGAAAGCATTCCCACAGTTGAAGGAGTCTCTCTTTACGTCTGAGAATGATAGTTACGCAAAACTGGCCGCAAAAGACATCAACGAGGCCATCAAAAGCCATGAAAGTGTGCGCAGATTCCAGGCTGATTTCCATATGGCTTTCGATAATCTCAAAGACTTCCTTGACGAGGAGCTGCTTTCGAACCCAGAAGAAGTCGTAATACCGCAGAAAGCTACAAGGCTTAGTGACGATATTTTCTCACGACTTGGCTCAATTTCTCTGGTTGATAAATACGAGGCGTACCAAATTCTAGATAATATCTGGACAAAGGTGTCCGCCGATCTTGAGATTATCCAACTCGACGGATTTGAGGTGGTTCGCAAAGTTGACCCAAACATGATAGTTAAGAAGGTAAAAGGGAAGGATTGCGAAGTTCAGGACGGCTGGGTAGGCCGTATCATTCCGTTTGATTTAGTTCAAAAGACCATCCTTTCAGATGAATCGGATGCACTGCATGAAAAGATATCTGAACTCGAAGCTATTGCAAGCGAATATGAGGAAATCCTCGATTCTATGAATGAGGAAGATAAAAGCCACGATACGATCAACGATGACGGTACTGCATTCGTAAATGCTGCAGTAACAAAAGAGGCAAAAGTAATTCGCACCGACATGAAACGCGGAACCGTTTATGATGAAGATTCATATGAGAAGAAAATTATTCAAGTTAGTAATTTAATTGAAAAAGAGAGAGGACTAAAGAAAGAAATCAAGTCTGGCGAGGAAGAATTAGTAACACATTCACGCAAGGCAATTGAATCGCTCTCTGACGAACAGGTGCACGAATTATTAGAAGAGAAATGGATTAATCCTCTCGTAAGCGAGCTAACTTCATTGCCAAATATGGTAGTAACTGCTCTCGAAGATGCTATAAAAAAACTTGCTGAGAAATATAATACAACCTACTCTCACATTGAGTCGGAAATAGAACATACATCAAAAGAACTTTCATTAATGATTGACGAGCTGACCGGAAACGAATACGACATGAAGGGGCTTGAAGAGCTCAAGAACCTTCTCATAGGGGAGTGATTATCATGGAAGAAAAAGCACTAAAACCCGCTATTCGTTTCGCTGGTTTTACCGATGCTTGGGAACAGCGTAAGTTTACAGACATCACTTTTTTAGCAGGAGAAAAGAACAGGGATAATCTTCCTTTTGAAAGTTATTCCATCACAAATGAGAACGGATTTGTTCCACAAAATGAGCAATTTGAGAATGGTGGAACTATGCGTGAAGCTGACAAAACAATGTATTATATTGTTTCTCCAAACTCATTTGCATACAATCCTGCAAGAATAAATGTTGGTTCTATCGGATACCAAAATCTTGATAAAAGTGTGATTGTAAGCTCATTATACGAGGTTTTTAAGACAACGGCTGATGTGGGCGATAGATTCCTGTGGCATTGGTTTAAGAGTGCTGCTTTTCAGAAAATGATTGAGCAATATCAAGAAGGTGGAGTGCGTCTGTACTTTTACTATGACAAGTTATGTATGTGTTCAATAGCACTTCCATCTATTGAGGAGCAACACAAAATAGGTAAGCATTTGGATATGCTCGACAACCTCATCACCCTTCATCAGCGTAAGTATGACAAATTGATTGTCATGAAAAAGTCTATGCTTGAAAAAATGTTTCCAAAAAATGGAGCAACCGTTCCGGAAGTCAGATTCGCTGGTTTTACTGATGCTTGGGAACAGCGTAAGTTCTCTGAGTTGTATGAAAAGGTAAACCGAAAGAATGA
>CAMXZF010000013.1 GCA_947253405.1 uncultured Candidatus Saccharibacteria bacterium
GTTGAAATTTTAGTGCTAGATAAGACTAAGGATATTGCCCAAGATGGTTTTAATTTACAAAAGCAGTTTGCAAAAGGAATATTAAAGGACTTAAATGACGACGAAGTGACTGCATTTAAGGCAGTATTTAATAAAATTTGTCATAACGCCGATGAATGTTTAAAGCAGAATAAGTATCATAGGGGTAATGTTAAAAAACGAAACTTATTAATAATAGCTGGCGTTGTCTGGCTAATCGCTGGTTTTAACGTGGCTAGATTTGGTGTAATAGCTTATTTAGCAACAGGCGGTCAATGGTATTTATATGCCCTATCGGTAATTATTTTTGCGATTTTTGGATCAATGTTCTTTAGATTAAGCCAGAAGCACACAGATCGAATAACTAGATATGAAGAGCGCCGGCCGTTTTGGGATTTTTTTGATCTAAAATCTTATATTATTATGGCGATCATGATGGGTGGCGGTATTGGATTACGTTCCGCGGGTATTTTTCCAGATTTCTTCGTTGCTTTTTTCTATACCGGCGTGGGTGGCGCTTTGACGCTAGCGGGAGTATTATTCATAAAAAACTATCTTTTTTATGATAGGATTACTGGCAATAAATAAACTTAGGTAATCAATAAAAGTATCATAATCACAATTTAATGTGTGTTATAGTTATAGACTATGAGGCAAAAAAATATCAAAAACCTTTTAATTGTAGAGTCGCCAGCTAAAGCGCACACTATCGAGGGATACCTGGGTAAAGATTGGGTGGTGATGGCGAGCGTGGGGCATATACGATCAATCGCCAAAAAAACTGTTGATGGTATTAAGCCAATTGATACCGATAAAGATTTTTATACTCATTATGAAATTGATCCAGAAAAAAAGAAAACGGTCAGCGAGCTAAAAAAAGCTATCAAGTCAGCCGAAAATGTTTGGCTAGCAACCGATGAAGACCGCGAAGGTGAATCAATTGCTTGGCATTTATGCCAAGCTTTAAATTTAGATGTTGCTACCACTAAGCGGATTGTCTTTCATGAAATTACCAAAGAGGCAATTGATCAAGCGATTAAAAATCCCCGCTTGATTGATATGAATTTAGTTAAAGCGCAGCAAGCGCGTCAAATCTTGGATCGTTTAGTTGGTTTCGAACTTAGCCCAGTGGTTTGGCGTAAGGTGCCGGGTGGTAAGTCGGCTGGTCGGGTGCAATCGCCAGCAGTGCGACTATTAGTTGAAAGAGAGCGGGAAATAGCCAAATTCAAGTCTAACTTTAATTTTAAAGTTACGGCTGAATTTAACAAATTAAATAGTGATGAAACACTTAAGGCTCAGCTTGATGGTGAGCTTGCTACCGAAGAAGAAGCGCAGGACTTTTTAGGGCAGCTAAAGGCGGTAAGCTATACGGTTGCTGATGTGACTAGCAATAAATCAAGTCGCAGACCCTTGCCACCATTTACAACTAGTACGATGCAGCAGGATGCTAATGCCAAGCTAGGCTATAGTGCTAGAACGACCATGAGTCTAGCGCAAGGTTTATACCAGGCCGGCTTTATCACTTACATGCGTACTGACTCATTAAATCTAAGTAATCAAGCTATTAAGCAAGCTGGAGACTATATTAAAAACACGTATGGCGCCAATTATCACAGCGAGCGTCATTTTAAGACTAAGGCCGCCGGTGCTCAAGAAGCACACGAAGCCATTCGTCCAACTGACATAAGAAAAGATACCTTACCAGTTGAGCCGAGAGCACAAAAGCTATATAGCCTAATTAGAGGGCGAACTTTGGCTAGCCAAATGGCGGATGCCAAGATAGAACGCACTACAGTTAAGATTGATATAACTAAAAATAAAAGGCGATTTATCGCTAAAGGTGAAGTGCTAGTTTTTGACGGCTTTTTAAAAGTTTATGGTAGCGCTAAAGATGAAATTTTACCTAAACTAAGTGTTGGCGACGCTTTGATCAATAATGTGGTAACTGCACGGCAAGTTTTTGCCCGTCCGCCTGCGCGCTACAGTGAAGGCTCTTTGGTTAAAAAGCTAGAAGAACTAGAGATCGGTCGGCCGTCGACCTATGCGACTATCATTAGCACTATTCAAACTAGAGGCTATGCCAAAAAGGGTGATAGTGAAGGTGAAGAGCGTGATGTGATTGAATATAAATTATCAGATAGTGAAGTTACCCGTCAAATTGTTAAGGAAAAAACTGGCTCTACTAAGGGTAAGCTGGTACCAACGGCTAGCGGCGTGGTAGTGGCTGATTTTTTGGGCAACTATTTTAGTGATATTGTTGATTATGCTTTTACGGCCAATATTGAACACGAACTAGATGAGATTGCTAATAGTCGGCTTGATAAAGTTAAAATGTTAGGTGATTTTTATAAGCCTTTTCATCAAAAAATAAAAGGCAGTGATGCTATTGAACGCTCTAAGGTAGCCGGTAAAAGACTTTTAGGCAAAGATCCTAAAACAAACGAACCAGTTTTTGCTCGCATGGGGCGCTTTGGCCCACTTTTACAGATGGGTGACAATGATGACCCTAAAAAGAAAGTTCGTTTTGCTAATTTCCCCAAAGGGGCAACTTTAGATAGTATTAATTTTGCGCAAGCGATAGAAATGTTTGAACTGCCACGCAAAGTCGGTGTAACTGAAGCTGGCGAAGAGATTATCGCTAACATTGGTCGCTTTGGTCCTTATATAAAGGTAGGGGCAAAGTTTGTGAGTATTAAACCACTGTCGCCATTTGAAATTGACGAAGCTAAAGCTCGGGAATTATATAGCGAAAAGTTGGCGGCTGATGCTAAAAAGCAGATTGCTGATTTTGGTGATGTTAAGATTTTGAACGGTCGCTTTGGGGCTTATATTACTAATGGTGATAAAAATGTAAAAATACCAAAAGACTTAAAAGCGGAAGAGATTAGCGAAAAGCAAGCGCGCAAAATTTTAGAAGAAGCGCCAGACAAGCCAAAGCGTGGTCGCCGCATTAGTAAAAAGTCAAGTAAAAAAAGCTAGTAAAAAATATCAAAAACAGATAGATAATAAAAATAGAGGCTAGTAGATAATTTATCAGCCTCTATATTTTATTTTCTAGGTTTAGTAGCTTAAGCTATTTTTTACATGCTTTAACAATGGCGCTAAAAGCTTTAGGTTCGCGCACAGCTAAGTCAGCTAAAGTTTTACGATCTAAGGCGATATTAGCCTTTTTCAGATCAGACATTAGTTTAGCGTAAGTAGTGTCATTTTCCCGAGCGGCCGCGTTGATACGGGTAATCCATAGGCGGCGAAAATCACGTTTTTTATTGCGGCGATCACGAAAAGCGTATTGTAATGATCTTATAACACGCTGTTTAGCTAGGCGAAAACTACGGCTAGCACTGTTGTGTTTAAAGCCTTTAGCTCGCTTGATCATTTTTTTGTGGCGTGCTCTGGCAACAACCCCTCGTTTAACTCTCATTTATATTCTCCTTTGATAATAGCTTGGTCGGATTAATTAGCTTGTTTTTCTTTGTTGCCTACATACCAAGTACGCGACGAATAGTTTTAGCGGTTTTACCACTAACTTTTGTATCAATAGCCTTAGCGCGCTTAGAGCGGCCGGTTTGGCCAGATAGTTTGTGGTGGGTAGCTGCGTTGCGGCGCATTAACTTGCCAGACTTAGTGACACGGATGCGCTTGGCGGTACCCTTATGAGTTTTTAGCTTTGGCATTTTGGTTACTCCTTACCATAACGCTCAGGTTGCGACCCGCCATTACTGGTTTTTGATCAGCAATAGCTACATCGGAAAGCTGTTCAAGTATTCGACCAAGCAAGGCTTGACCAACTTCGGGATGCGCCATTTCTCTGCCACGAAACATTAGTTGAATTTTAACTTTATCGCCGGCTAATAAGAACTTGCGGATTTTACGTAGTTTAATATCCAAATCATTTTGACCAATTTTTAGGCCAAGACGCATTTGTTTAACATCATTAGAGCGGGCACTTCTACGGTTACGCTGCTGCTCTTTCATTTTTTGATATTGGTATTTACCCCAATCAATAATTTTAGCTACAGGTGGCGTCGCTGTTGGTGAAATTTCTACTAGGTCAAGTCCGGCATGCCTTGCTTTATCGAGGGCGTCATCTAGGCTCATAATGCCAAGTTGATTGCCGCTTTCGCCGATAACGCGCAATTCGCGTGCGCGGATCTCGCCATTTATCCGAACTGAATTGTTGGCTATGTGGATCCTCTTACCTGAATTAAATTAACTTTGGCTCCGGAGGCCGGATTCGAACCGGCGACCAATTGATTAACAGTCAACTGCGCTACCGCTGCGCTACTCCGGAATAAACAATTGTATTACTGGTAAATTATATAGATTATTTCGACTTAGGTCAATAGCCTAAAAAGTAGCCTATCGTTTTAAAGCTAAGCTATCAATTAGCGTTTTTTTAGCGCTAATTTAATTTGCTCGCTAGTTGGTAGATCAGCAGGTACATCTTTTAGGAATATATTAGCATCAGCTAAGCTAAAGCCTAGGGCGATTAGAGCGTCTTGAGCTTCGCTGTTCTGGTTATTAGTTGTCAAATTGTTAGCGCCACTACTAAGTCCAGTTGGTAGACCAACTTTATCGTGTAGGTCAACAATAATACGGTCAGCTGTTTTTTTGCCGACACCACTAGCACTAGCGATATATTTAGTATCCGAGTTGGCGATAGCGTTCCTGACTTCTTCGTTATCACCTAAACTTAGAATTGCTAAGGCAGCTTTGGGGCCGACACCTTGCACGGATATAAGTAGCTTAAATAAATATTTACTAGCTAAGCTAGAGAAGCCAAACAAGTCTTCGGAGTTTTCTTTTATGGAATGATAGGTATAAAATTTGGCTAGACTATCAACAACGGCTTTTTCACTGTCGCCAGTGGTTAAATAAATTTCATAGCCAATACCATTGACGTCTACTACTACTGAGTTAGCGTCTTTTTCGATAACTTTGCCGTTAATATATGCAATCATTAAGTCTATTTTAACATTTTAGCCGCGGCGATTCATTAGATTGTGGGTAATGGCGGCAGCTAGGGCATCAGCGGCATCGTCGGGTTTAGGTATAGTTTTTAGATTTAGATGAATGCGCACCATTTCTTGCACCTGCTTTTTGTCGGCGCGCCCATAGCCGGTCATAGTCTGTTTGATCTGAAGGGGTGTGTATTCGTAAACTGGTAGCTTATGCTTAACGGCAGCCAAGATTACAACGCCGCGAGCCTCAGCCACACTGATAGCGGTAGTGATATTGCGGGCAAAAAATAGTTTTTCAATTGACATGGCGTCGGGTTTAGTGGCTTTGATAATACTAGACAAAGAGTCATAAATATCTAGAAGTCGTACACTAAGTTCGGTGTGAGGTGGGGTCGAGATAACACCACCGTCAATCATTTGGGGGCTTTTGTGGGGAATAAAATCAACTACGCCAAAGCCCAAAATACCAGTACCGGGGTCAATACCAATAATTCTCATTAATTTTTACCGTCCTTTGGTTTGTCATCATTTAACCACTCTAACGCCTTGTCGTCTACGGCAGCCGCTTGTTTGCTGGGATTAGAAAAGAGAGCTTTGAAAAAGCGGGCGATTTCTTGGCGATACTGATAAATGATTATTATTAAGCATAGAGCCGCAACAGAGCCTAAAATAGCTATCAGATAAAAACTATTTTTCGTTTTGGTTTTTTCGGTTTTAACGGGATATTTAGCGGGTGTATCGGTCGACTTTTTCTTAATGCAACGATTAGTTTCGGGGTTACGCTCGTAGCCTTCTTTGCAGGGTTTTAGTTTTTTGCCTTCAGCTAATTTAGCTGCTTTCTTAACGCAACGATTAGTTTCAGGATTTCTTTCGTAGCCTTCTTTGCAGGGGGCTAACTTTTTGACCCGATTACTACGACTACTAATGGTGGGGCGGCTAGCTGCTGGTTGACTGATAAATTTACGGCAGCGATTAGTTATAGGGTCACGATATTGACCGCTTGGGCAGGGCGATAAAGTATTGTTTTGACTGGGCAGGTTTTTTATGTCGGTGTGGTCGGTAGCTTTTTCTTGGTCTAGCTTTTTCTTAACGCAACGATTAGTTTCAGGATTTCTTTCATAACCATCTTTACAGGGAACTAAAGTTTTTTTGGGGCTATTGGGTGTCGGTTGGTCTTTACCTGGCAGGTTAGCTTTTTTAACACATTCATTTTGCTCTTCATCAAGATACTCGTTACTGGCACATTTTTTGATAGTAGTTATGATATTGGCTTCATCTGGTGTAACAGTGGTAGTTTCATACCATTCGCCGTCTTGATCAAGGCTAAGCGAGGTGTTAGCTTTAGCGTTATTGTAGCGCTTATAATCTACGACAGTTTTTTGGTCACTATCGACTAGCACAACTAGACCGCTAGTCTTTTTTAGTGTGGGTAAGTCATCTAAGTTGGCGATATTTTGAGCATAAATTGCACCTGGCGCTAAGGTGACGTTATCTAGCGCGGCCATCGGTGCTGCTTTTTCCCTGCTAGCAGCGATAAAGCAGTTGTTTAAATTAACGGGCTGGTCGCCATTGTTGATGAACTCAACAAACTGTTTTTCGGGTTCAGTATTAGTATAGATTTCGTTGATATTAAGCTTGATGCATTGATTAGGCTCGGCTTGATCTTGTGGGCGAGTGCTACTAAGTGTGTGATCAGCGCAATCAATGCCCTTGTTACGCGTTTTCTGTCCGTAATAAAATTGTTTTGAAATTAAAGGGTTGTCGTCGTTGTCGTAGTATTGGCAACGTTGATAAGAATAGTTGGGTTTTTCATCTAGAGCGTCAGTAATTTCGTGCAGGGTATCATCACCATAGGCAAAGGTAATATATTTAAGTGCCAACCAACGCATCCAACCCTGCTTTAGGGATACAGAGTTATAGGCGTGAGGCTTAATAGTTTGAAAGCCAAATACTGGTGGAATATCAACATTAAATGGTAAATTAATTAAAAAGTCGCGCCAAGATAGGGCATTATTGTCGCTATTATTATAAAATTCAATATAAGAAGTTTCGTCAGTGCCTAAATAGATTTCGCTTATTACCCAGCGTTTGGCAGTTTCTGACTCGGGGTTTCTTATGCTAGCATTAACGGTGTCAGTTTGGCTGAAATTTAAAAAGCAAGTTGTCGATAATGCTAATACTATAATGGCAAAGCGCCAAATTTTTTTATGTAGATTTTTCATTTTTGTGGTGGACTTATCTATTAATACTTTAGCACTGCTTGTTAGCTTAAGCAAGAATAATTAGATAAGTAGCAAAACGCTTAAGCTTGCAAATAACCAGATAATATTTTAATATACGGACATTCAAACGCTCGTTTGATGTTCGTTTTTTGATCACAAGGGGAAGGTGATTAAAATGCCAACTGATCAGACAATAAAGTATTTGGCTGATCGGGCGGAAAAAACGAAGACAATTTTTAACAATTTACAGAAGATAGCGGATGAATTTTCAACGCAAAAAGAAGCTTTAGATAGGTGCTATTTGAAGCTAAGAGCATTGGAAAAGAATTGTGGCAACGCTTTTTTGGCTGTTAATACTGAATACAATCGGATGCAGTCATCTTTAATTAATGTTTGCCTACGAGGTGACAGTCGCCAGCAGGTTCGTTATAAATACAACCGTAATATCAAGACGCTAGGACGTTTAGATAGGCGATTTTTTAAATTAAAAAAGCGGATTAATTATTATGAACAATTGTTAGATGAGACAAAATCTCGTTATGATCAAATATCACAAGAGATACTTGATTTAGCTAGTGTTGATTCATCTTACATTGAGCGTAATAATTATAAGGTTAAGTACGATAAGGAAGACCAAGTCTGTCATATTTATTATGGTGGATTGGGTGATAACCCTTCTGGTATTGGCCATGGCCATATAATTCTAGCCGAAGATGGTTTTCTGCGTTATATGCGTGAGCCCTTTGCGGAACACGGCGAAGATAATCATTTAGAAAGTTTAGAGTACGATCAAGCTTCTGATCGAGCTATTAGTCTAAAGCCAATGCGAGATATTTTTCTGCATTGCAGAATGAATGGTCGACCAGTAAGGTTGTATATTCATCCTGTTAATAAAGGAAGCGTAAGAGTATTTATTTATCATAGAAATGAAGTGTTAACTAATGATGATAGTCCTATCTGCGTATATGAAAAAATTGTTTTCGAAAAGCCCGCCAGTGCGTTAGTTAAAATTGCTATTTAATAGCTAGTTTTAACCTAACACCCCGTCACACTTTGGTGTGACGGGGATTTTCTTTTGCTTGTGCTATAATTATTTTGAAATGTCCCAGTAGCTCAGCGGATTAGAGCAGGTGGCTTCTATCCATCGTGTCGGGGGTTCGATTCCCTCCTGGGATACCAGATATTATAAGTTTTTAATATATTCGCTTAAATGATAAGCGAATTTTTTGTGGCTCTGCTTGTCCCAATGTAAATGATCTTGGCCGGTCTTGGTATATGCAGCCGGATTAATAAAATCGAGTTTGTGTTTTTTGGCAAATTCAGCCATTTTGGCGGGTAATTTTTGCATTTTTTCGTAACTAGCGAAGTTAAAGGCTTGATTAGCGGATAAGCCGGTAATTGGATCAATAAAGCCGGAGCTAGCTGGGCAGGGTGCTATCAAAATTAAGCGGCTAGAAAACTTTTGACAGAGTTTAATATAGTGGGATAAGTGGTTGACAATCTCGTCTGGGCTAGCGTTATTGAAATAGCGGGTATCATTAGTACCTAGCATAACTACTAAATAGTCGGGGTTATGACTAGCTAGTAGCGGTGCTAGCATAGTGTAGCCATTGCAACACGGTCGAGCAGGATCTTCATCGTCAAATATAATAGTTCGCCCACAAAGACCCTCTTCGATAACGTTAAAGTCATCACCTAGGTGTTTAGCTAGTAAGTTGGTCCAGCGATCGTGATAGCCTAGTCGAGCACCAGTTTCGGGATCTTTACCATAGGTGTTGCTGTCGCCATAGCAGAGGATAGTTGTCGGCTCTTTTTTCATAGATATTTATATTATAGCAAGTCTTTTTACTAAAACGCTTATGATAAGATAGTTAATAGATGGCAAAGTTGGGCGCAGAGTTTCATGATCGATTTACGATTTTTCGTGTGTGGTCACCATTTGCTAAGTCGATAGCGGTTCAGGGCGATTTTTCCGATTGGCAAGATATCGCCCTAGAAAAAGACAGTAACAATATTTGGTCCAAAAAAGTTAATCACGTTAAGGCAGGGCAAACCTATAAATATAAAATTTTGGGCCTTGACGATAATATTTATTATCGTAATGATCCTAGAGCATTAGCTTTGACAGATAGTGACGATGGCAAGAGTGTGGTGACAGATGGCCAGTTTGATTGGGAGGGATTAGAGAGTGTTGACATAGCCAGCAAAGATCAACAGATAATTTACGAGCTACATTTAGGCACTTTTAATCGCCCAGATGTGGCAACCACCGGATCATTTGCTAGTGCTATTGAAAAGTTGGATTATTTAAAAAGTCTAGGCGTTACTACTATCGAGCTAATGCCCATAACCTCGATGTCAACTAGTTACGGTTGGGGTTACGCACCGAACGCAATCTTTTCAGTAGAAAGCTTGTATGGTGGATCGTTTGGGTTAAAAAACTTTATTAAAGAAGCCCATCGTCGTGGCTTAGCGGTAATGTTGGATGTAATTTATAATCATTTTTCTAATACTAACGATTTATGGAATTTTGACGGTTGGAATGAAAATGGCGGTGGTGGCATTTATTTCTACAATGACGACAGGGTTAAAACACCTTGGGGCGGGCGGCCTGATTATGGGCGCAAAGAAGTTCGAGACTTTATTTTAGACAATGTAGCAATGTGGCTAAACGACTACCATGTTGATGGATTTCGAATCGATAGCACCATATATATGCGTAACATTTATGGCAACAATAGCGATCCAGCTAACGATATTCCTGATGCTTGGCGGCTAATGTCAGACATCACTAGTTTAGTGCGCAGAATCAAGCCAGATGCTTTAGTGATAGCCGAAGACTGTGCCGGCAACGCTATGATTACCGAAGACCAGCAAAATGGTGGGGCCGGTTTTGACTCGCAGTGGGATTTAGGCTTACCGCACGTTATTCGTGGGGCGCTATATCTACCCGGTGAACCGCACGGATTAAGTAATCTAGTGAATGTTATGCAGCAAAGTTTTAGTGGCGATTGGTCAAAGAGGATAGTTTTTGCTGATAGTCATGACACGGCGGCTAACGGTGGAGCAAGGATTATCGCTAGCGCTGTGGGTGAAACTAATACCAATAGCGTGTCGGCTAGGCGCATTGCTATACTTAGTTCGGCTATCGCATTAACCACCCCAGGCATACCTATGCTACTAGCTGGTTCTGAGTTTTTGCAAGGAGGTGATTTTAACGAGTGGCGGGCGCTGATTTGGTCTAATGCCGAAAAGTTTGCTGGTATTGTTGAAGCGCATAGGCATTTAATCGCTTTAAGAGCTAATCATCACAGCGATACAGCCGGTTTAGCTTCAAATTATCTTAATTTTTTAATGGTAGATGAAAATTGTAGGGTGTTAGTTTATCAAAGAGGTGAAGATAAGCAGCAGCCAGTGATTGTGGCGATTAACTTTAGCGGCCTTAAATGGAAAAATTATAATTTAAATTTGCCACCAGGTAATTGGCGAGTTAGGTTTAATTCTTCTTGGCGAGGCTACTCAAAAGACTTTTCTGGTATTGATTTAGATATAGTTAATCAAAACTCAAAAATAACATTGGCACCACATCAGGTGTTGATATTAAGTAAGATATAATATAGCTATGAATGTAGACTATGATCTGGTGATAGTGGGCGCAGGTCCGAGCGCTTTAACGGCAGCACTTTATGCTGGTAGAGAAGGTATAAAGACCGCTATTGTCGAAAAAGCCTTAGTAGGTGGACTAATGGCAACGGTTGATAGGATCGAAAATTATCCAGGCTTCCCTAACAATATAACTGGACTTGATTTGTCGGCTGCCTTTGCTGCTCAAGCAGAAAAATTCAATACAACTATAAAGTTTGGCGAAGTAGAGGCAATTGAACCGATGAATGGCATCATTAATGTTCATGTAGATACGGGTGATATTAAGGCTAAAAGCTGTTTAATCGCTAGTGGAGCAACTTATCGCAAATTAAATATACCGGGCGAGCGCAAATATTATGCCAAAGGCGTACATTATTGCGCTACTTGTGACGGGGCTTTTTATAAAGGTAAAAGTATTGTTGTTATTGGTGGAGCTAACTCTGCTATACAAGAGACCTTGTATTTAGCTAAGTTAGTTAAGCACGTAGACTTATTGGTGCGAAGTTATATAAAGGCAAGTGACTTATTACAAAAACAACTACAAACCTATTTAGATAGTGGCCAAGTTACCTTGCATCAGGGCTGGGCGCCCAATGAAATTTTGGGCGATGGCAATATAGTTAACGGTGTAGAGGTATTTGCCTCTGATAATCAAGATAATTTAAAACGAATAGATTGCGATGGCGTATTTATCTTTGCCGGCACAACGCCGAATACTGATTTTTTGCAAAACTCCCATGTTGAGTTAGATAACGGCAACTGTATTGTGGTAGATACTAATCTAGCTACTAATGTGCCGGGAGTATTTGCTAGCGGCGATGTACGATCGGGTGCCACTAAGCAGATTGTTAGTGCTGCTGGCGACGGCGCAACTGCGATTATGAGCATAAGGAATTATTTACAAAGTCAAAATGGCTAGGCGTAAAAAGCAGCACTTTAATCAACCGCTAGAAGTAGCTAAATCTTGCGGGAAAAATCGCTATAAGTCAAAGGCCGAGGCCGACACTGTGGCGAGAGAGCAAGAGCTAGCTAGACTAGACTTTAGTTTAGAATTAAAATCCTACCATTGCATGTTTTGCGGTGGCTGGCATTTAACAAAAAAGCGCTTTTAGTGAGTACTATCTTAGCTATGGTAAAATATAGCTAAATTATGAGTTTAGACTTAAAGAGTTATCGTGGTACAAGAGATCTATATCCACTAGATATGCAACTTAGGCGATATATTTTTGATGGCTGGCGCTTTGTCGTGGAAAGCTATGGTTACCAAGAATATATGGCGCCCTTAATTGAGCCGACGGCTACCTATAGTGCTAAAAGTGGCGAAGAGATTGTTAACGAGCAGACTTATAGTTTTAGTGATCGAGGTGGGCGCAATATTTCAATTCGACCAGAGATGACACCGTCAATTGCGCGGATGATTGCGGCTAGACGCCAAGAAACAGCTTTGCCGGCTAGGCTATATTCAATTGCTAATTTTATGCGTTACGAGCGACCACAGCATGGTCGCGAACGAGAGTTTTGGCAATTAAATTTTGATTTATTTGGTGTTGATGGTGTTGAAGCTGATATTGAAATTATTGCGCTTTCGTATGATATTCTAAGGCACTTTTCCGCTACGCCAGATATGTTTACGATTAAAGTTAATGATCGCAAGCTGACTAACTATTTAATGCTAGATTATTTGGCTTTAACTGATAATCAGTCGCAAAAAATCATTAAATTACTTGATCGCTATGACAAGTTAGATAAACTCAAGTTTAATGATCTAGCTAGTGAAATCTTAAATGATCAGACAAAGCTAGAAAAGTTAGAATCCTTAATATCAGTTAACACACTAGATGATTTACCGGATTCAGTAAAAAACAACGACATTACAAATGATTTGAGGCTGGTACTTGATAGTCTTTCTAAGCTTGGTATTAGTAACGCCCGTTATGATATTCGCCTGATGCGTGGGTTTGATTACTATACGGGAATAGTGTTTGAAGTTTTTGATGAAGCACCAGAAAATCGCCGTTCTATGTTTGGTGGTGGGCGTTATGATGGTTTAGTCGGTTTATTTGGCGTTGAACCACTTGCAACTGTAGGAGCGGCACCAGGCGAAACTATGTTTATCGAATTTCTCAAGGCACACGATTTAGTGCCTGAGATCAGTGCAAAAATAGAAAATTATTTAATTCCAATGACCGATGATTTAGTAGCAGTACAAAAGATAGCTAGCCAGCTACGTTGTCAGGGGGTGTTGTTGGCAGTAGATTTAACTAGGCGCAGTCATAATAAAATGATCAAGGCAGCTATTAAAAATGGCGCTAAGAACTTGTTATTTATAGGAGATAGCGAAATTGAAGCTAATAAGATAACCACTAAAGATGTTTCTAGTGGCGAGCAGACTAGTTTAACGCTTGAGCAGTTTTGTAATCGCTATGCTAAAGAGGCGTAGATTATTTGGTAGAATAGGAGGAATATGAATTATACGAAAGAAGAATTAAAGAAAGATAAGTCTGATAAGGCAATTACAAAAACTGTCTTTACGATTAAAGTCGATGAAGACGTTATTAAAAAAAGCCATTTAGACGCAGTTAAGCCTGTCTCTTATACACATCTCCGAGCCCACGAG
>CAMXZF010000014.1 GCA_947253405.1 uncultured Candidatus Saccharibacteria bacterium
AAATATAGTAGCTAATTAACTAACAACAATATTAATAATTCTACCCGGTATATAGATAGTTCGTTTTATGGTTTTATTGCTTATAAAGCGTTTTACGTTATCGTATTCATAGGCTAATTTTTCTATCTCCACCTGCTTGGCATCCTTTGCTACTTCGATATCGCCGCGTAACTTGCCATTAACCTGTATAGCAATTTTCATAGTTTCTGACTGTAGGTATTTTTCATCCCACTTTGGCCAGCCCGCCTGCTCTAACCTAGCCTTATCACCAACTAATTCAGTATACATTTCGCTAGCTACGTGTGGTGCAAATGGCTCTAAAAGTTGCGCTAGGACAATTAAGACTTCTCGCCAATTATCTTGATCAAAACCATAATCTTTAATTTTATTTAAGCCATTCAAATATTCCATCAAGCCAGCAACGGCGGTATTAAATTGATAATTCACTATATCTTTAGTGACCTTTTTAATCGCTACATTTTTTAATCGGATTAGCTCATCGCTTTTAGTATCATCTAACTTATTAACCTTTTTTGCCTCTATAAATTCCTGTACTAAATTCCAGCTCCTAGTTAGAAAACGATAAACACCGCCAATAGAGCTTGTATTCCAAGCAGCGTCAAGATTATAAGGCCCAATAAACATTTCATACGTACGTAAAGTGTCGGCACCATAGCCGCTATCGATAACCTCTAGAGGATCAATCACGTTACCTTTACTTTTACTCATTTTGCGGCCATCCGGTGCATTAATATAGCCGTTATATAATAAACGCTTAATCGGTTCGCGAAAATCTAACAGATCTAGATCAGCAAAAAACTTCGTCCAAAAACGAATATACAGTAAGTGGGCCACGGCATGATCACCCCCAACGTAATAATCTATAGGTGCAAAATAATCAACCTTGGCTTTATCCCAAGCTTCTTTATGGTTATGGGCATCAATATAGCGGAATAAATACCACGATGAACAAGCGTAGCCATCCATTGTATCAGTTTCGCGCTTAGCCTCACCGTGACATTTCGGGCAAGTGGTTTTATAAAAATCTTTAATTTTAGCTAGGGGTGAACGGCCATCACCAGCTGGTGCATAATCAGAAATATCAGGTAAAAGCACTGGCAAATCTTTAGCTGGCACCGCCTGATCACCACATTTATCACAATGTATTATCGGTATTGGCGCGCCCCAATAGCGCTGCCTAGATATCAACCAATCACGCATTCTATAAGTTGTTTTAGCACGACCAATGCCTTTGACCTGCAAAAATTCTGACAGCTGCTCGCGTGCATCGCTAGTTTTAATGCCGTTGAAATCACCGCTATTAATAAGCCTGCCCTCACCCGCATATAAATCTATTACGTTATCATCATCAATATCTTCAGTAGGGTCAATAACTTTTTTGATTACTAAATTAAACTTTTTAGCAAATTCATTATCTCTTTTGTCATGGGCTGGAACAGCCATCACTGCCCCTTGACCATAGCCAGCTAAAACATAATCTGCTACCCAAATCGGCATTTTATCGCCATTGACCGGATTTATTGCATAACTACCAGTGAAAACGCCAGTTTTTTCTTTATTTTCTTGACGCTCAATTTCGCTCTTTTTAATAGCTGCTTTGCAATAAGCTTTGACTGCCTCTGATTGATCAGGGTTAGTCAATTTATCTACTAAATTATTTTCTGGAGCTAAAACTATAAAAGTGGCGCCAAAAAGTGTATCAACCCTAGTAGTAAAAACCTTAACAATTTCCTTACTGTGCTCTATTTTAAATTCAACCTCGGCGCCAACTGACCTACCGATCCAGTTGCGCTGCATAGTCTTAATTTTTTCTGGCCAGTCTAGACTATCAAGTTCATCTAAAAGCTCATCCGCATAAGCTGTGATTTTAAAGAACCACTGACTCATGTTTTTCTTTTCAACTTCATTACCACAGCGCCAGCATTTACCAGCTTCAACCTGCTCGTTAGCCAAGACCGTTTTGTCTACTGGGCACCACCATTGATAACTTTTTGATCGATAAGCTAAGCCCTTTTCAAATAATTTAGTAAAAATCCACTGCGTCCAACGATAATACTCTGGGTCAGATGTATTAATCTCTCTTGTCCAATCAACCGCCATGCCTAGGCGCTTATATTGATTTTTAAAATTGTTAATATTAGTTTTGGTGCTACTTTTAGGTGATACGCCAGTTTTTAAAGCATAATTTTCAGCCGGCAAGCCAAAAGTATCCCAGCCAATCGGCCGCAAAACATTAAAACCCTGCTGTCGATAGAAACGAGCCAAAACATCAACAATTGTGAAGTTACGAACGTGGCCAACATGCAAACCAGCACCACTAGGATAAGGAAACATTTCTGCACAATATAATTTATTTTTATTTGATAAATCCTTGGCTAAAAAAGTATTCTCTTTCTGCCATATATCTTGCCACTTTTTTTCTATCTTAAGAGGTTCGTAACGTTTCATGACCTCTATTGTAACATAGCGACAACACCTGATCACCTCTAAATATTAGGTAAAATTAAAAGGCCCCAACTGGGACCTTTTAAAACTTAGTAACAATCACATTAAAGCTAATTAAAATAAGTTATACTAATTAGACTAATTCAACAGTAGCGCCAGCTTCTTCTAATAGCTTCTTAGCAGCTTCAGCTTCATCTTTGGAAACTTTTTCCTTAACTGCTTTAGGAGCGCCATCAACAATGGCTTTAGCTTCGCCTAAGCCAAGACCAGTTAATTCCTTGACAGCCTTAATTACAGCTACTTTTTGCGAACCAGCATCTTTTAGCTGGACATCAAATTCAGTTTTTTCTTCGGCACTTGCGCCAGCTTCAGCTGGGCCAGCAGCAACAGCTACGGCAGCAGCAGCAGGCTCAATACCATATTCGTCTTTTAAGACATTCTTTAATTCATTAACTTCTAATACAGTTAATTTAGTTAGCTCTTCTGCTAATTTTTTTACATCAGCCATCTATTTCTCCTTTAATTATTAATCGATTGCTATTAAGCGGATGCTTTATCAGACACAACATCTAAAAGCGCATGTAAGTTACCCGACAAGGCGTTAGTAACATCATTGACTGGCGACAATAATTGCGCAATGGTTTCTGCTATGAGCTGATCTTTAGTTGGTAGCTTAGACAACTCAACGGCTTCTTCGACACTCAAGGATCTACCTAAATCATTGAAAGCTCCAGCTAATTTAAGCTCAGGCACCTTTTTAGCAAAATCAGCTAAAACCTTTGCCGGTAAAACTTCATCATCGTCAGAAATGGCATAAAGCACTTGTCCGGATAGGCCTGACATATCGGCAGACTTAAAGTTTTCAGATTGCTCCATAGCAACTCGCATTAATCGATTCTTAACTACCTTGATAGTTACATTATTTTTGCGAGCTTCACGCCTTAGGATCTCTAAATCACTTACGCCTACACCGTTATATTCAGCCAAGACAACCATCTTAGCTGAGCTTAAGATATCGCTTAATTCAGCAACCAAAGTCTCTTTTTTACTACGTGATATAGCCATAATTCTCCTTTGGTTATTAGTTAATTAGTCGCAATAGCTTTAACCTAGATTGTTAAAGTGCTGTCATCAAAAGAGTGATCCATCTCGGTGACAAATTAAGATGTTGACAAACTATAAAGTCAAAACCAGTCACTGTCTCTGATGACAATGTAACCAATTTTAACATAGTAAGCAAACTGCTGCAAGATCATTAAATACCGTTTCAAGCGTCTAAATGATGGCGAATGCGATCAATAATGTCGTCAATAACTACTTGCGATTTTACCAAAAAATCATCTGCACCGAGCTCTTTAGCTTTTTCAGCATCTTTAGCTTGCGATAAAGCCGTTAACATAATTATACGGACATGGCTAGTTTGTGGGCTGTTACGTAAAATATCTAAAACATCAAAGCCATTAATTTTAGGCATCATAACATCAAGCAAAATTAAATCTGGCTCAAAATCGACTGCGTCTTGCAAAGCCTGCTCGCCATTGTTGCTGCGTCGACAATCAAAGCCTTCTAGATCGAGCCGTTGTTGATAAACTTGCGCCAAAGCGTCATCGTCTTCTACTAATAAAATTTTTTTCTTAGCTTCTTCCATAATGATAATTATAGCATAAGCCTTTTACGGATCTATTTAGACAATAAATCTATAGCAGCTTTAAGCTGCGAATCGTCGCCGTGATTGTATTGTTCTGCCGTCATCTTGACTTCTTTATCTGGTTTAATGCCAGTTTTATCAATATTAAGACCTTTTGGTGTATACCATTTGGCTACTGTTATTTTCATTTTGGCGCCACTACGTAATGTCACTAACTCTTGCACACTACCCTTGCCATACGACTTAACGCCAACTAATTTAGCAACGCCGTAATCCTTTAGGGCCCCCGCAACAATTTCACTAGCAGAGGCAGAGCCGCCGTCAATTAACACCACTGTCGGCATGTCTTTCATAATATTCTGTCCGCTAGCCTCTACACTTGATCGAACTTTACCGCTAGAAATTTCTCTAGTTACGACCGAACCATCATCTAGCCATAAACTAGCTACCGCCCTAGCCCCATCAACATAGCCACCACCATTACCACGTAAATCTAAAACTACACCTTTAACGTCACGCGATCGAAACTCTTCTGCCGCCTTGCGCGCTAATCCATCAGTGTCTTCGCCAAACTGAGATATGCGCATATAGCCAATATTGTTATCGATTCTCCATTTTACACTGGGATTGTCAATCCGAGCTCGTTTAATATTCAAATCAACTGGCTTACCGTCTCTAACTAAGCTTAATTTAACCGTGGTACCAGCTTTACCACGAATTTTACTAGCAGCCGCAGAAGTGGTTAGCCTAGTAGCATCACTGTCGTTAATCTTATAGATTATATCTTTAGGCATTACACCTGATTTTTTAGCCGGACTATCATCAATAACCGATACCACCTCGATTAATCCATCATCATTTTTGCTCATTTCAATGCCGACACCAAAAAATGAACCCGATAGTTCATCGCTTAAATCGCTAGCCTCTTTGGTGGTAAGATAGCTAGTATAGGGATCACCCGCTGCTGCTGCCATTCCAATTGCAGCGCCTTGAATAAGCTTTGCTCGATCAACTTTACCGTCATACTTAGAAGATAAAACACTATAGACCTCATTAAGCTCAGCATAATCTGGACGATTTATTGATACGCCCGGCATACGTGTGCCAATGGCAAAACCAATAGCACCAGTTAAAAGTGCTGCTAATAAACAAACTAGCGAGCTTACCCCTACTGTCTTAGCTGATTTTATATTTCGACTGCCTTTGGTTCTTTTGATCTCATCCAGCGCATCAAAAGAAGCGCTGTCTAACGCAGCTTCACTAGACTTATCATTAGGCTCATCCTTATTCACATCCTATATTTTAACACAATAACTAAATGAAAAATAAAAAGATAGCCTGCTAGTAGCAAACTATCTAATTAACCTTAAACTGACCTATTTATTGCGCTTTTCAATAATCTCCTGCGCAACATTTGGCGGTACTTCCTCATACTGAGCTAGTTCCATCGATGAAGCCGCACGACCCTGAGACATCGAGCGAAGATCCGTGGTATATCCAAATAAATTAGCTAGTGGCGCAAAAGCGGTAATCTGCTTAGCTCCGCCCATCAAATCTTCCATGGAATCAATTCGGCCACGGCGAGAGTTTAAGTCACCAATTACGTCACCCATAAACTCTTCTGGCGTAACAACACTCATCTTCATAATAGGTTCAAGTAGTACTGGCTTAGCCTGCTTAACGCCATCGCGCGTAGCTAAAGCGCCAGCCATCTTAAATGCCATTTCCGAAGAGTCAACCTCGTGATAAGAGCCGTCGTACAAAGTGGCTTTAACATCAACTACTGGATAACCAGCAATAACACCACCGTCCAGAGTTTCAACAATACCATTCTTAACGGCTGGTCGATACTCTTGTGGTACGACACCGCCCTTGATCTTATCGATAAACTCAAAACCTTTACCGGCTTCATTTGGTTCGAACTTAAGCCAAACGTCACCGTACTGACCACGACCACCAGACTGCTTAATATACTTACCTTGTACTTCGGCAGTACCGCGGATAGTCTCGCGGAAGGCTACTTGCGGTTCGCCTGTATTAGCTTCAACGCTAAACTCGCGACGTAAACGATCTACAATTATTTCAAGGTGTAATTCACCCATACCGGAAATAATAGTTTGACCAGTCTCTTCATCAGTATGTACTCTAAAGGTAGGGTCTTCTTCAGCTAAGCGCTGCAATCCAATTGCTAGTTTTTCTTGGTCCGCTTTTGTCTTTGGTTCAACTGCAATTGACACTGGTGGCTCAACGAAATTAATGCCCTCGAGCTGAATTGGATGGGCCGGATCACATAAAGTACTACCGGTTGTGGTATGTTTAAGGCCAATTACGGCTGCAATATCACCAGCCTCAACCTCTTTAAGCTCATCGCGCTTATCGGCAAACATACGGACAATGCGACCAATACGCTCTTTTTCGCCAGTGGTGCTATTAAAGACATAGGATCCGGCAGTTAATTTACCAGAATAGACACGTACGAAAATTAATTTTCCAACATAAGGGTCAGTCGCAATCTTGAAAGCTAATGCTGCCAGTGGCTCTTTAATGCTAGGCTTGCGACTTAACTCGTCGCCACTACGTGGATCTTCACCCTTGATTTCCTCTACGTCAGTTGGAGATGGTAAGTAATCGACAATCAAATCCAAAACTTTTTCAACGATAACACCCCTACCGTCGCCGCCAGTGACTAAGTAAAAGTCGCCATTTAAAACCGACTTGCGTAATGATGCACGCAATTCGTCTTCGGTAATAGAATCTTCGCCTTCTTCTAGATAGCGCTCAAATAGTGCGTCATCAGCTTCTACAGCCTTTTCTACTAATTTAGTTCTGTACTCTTTAGCCTTGTCAACCATATCAGCAGGAATGTCGCCAACAATTAGCTCGTGATCAGAAAACTGCTTATAGGTGTAGGCCTTCATGTCAATTAAGTCGACTACACCACATATATCTTTCTCAAAACCGATTGGCAGATGGATTGGTAAAGCATGCTTACTTAAACGAGCATGAATAGAATCTAATGATTTATAAAAATCACCGCCAATCTGATTTATCTTATTGACAAAGATAACACGTGGCACATTATAAGAGTTGGCCTGTCGCCACACGGTTTCAGTCTGAGCCTCTACACCCATTTTGCCATCAAGTACAGTGACTGCACCATCTAGCACGCGCAAACTGCGCTCTACTTCAGCAGTAAAGTCGATGTGTCCCGGTGTATCAATGATATTGATATGGTGGTCACGCCAATAGCAAGTAACGGCCGCACTAGTAATTGTAATGCCTCGCTCTCGCTCTTGCTCCATCCAGTCAGTCGTGGTATCTCCTTCGTGCACTTCACCAATTTTATGTGATAGACCAGTACGATATAAAATACCCTCTGTCGTAGTAGTTTTGCCAGCATCAATATGGGCGATAATGCCGATATTTCTAAACTGTTCAACTGGTATATTAATTTTTGCCATATTTCCTTCTTGTATAAATTATTCGTCTTTAATTTTATGTTTTTACCGCTAAGAGCGAGCAAAGTGAGCAAACGCTCGGTTAGCCTCTGCCATACGATGCGTATCTTCTTTCTTCTTAAAGGCGGCACCTGTCTGATTATAAGCGTCAACAATTTCGTTAGCCAAACGCTCAGCATAAGGCATGCCTTGACGCGCTCTAGATGCGGCCACTAGCCACATAAAGGCAAAATGTTCTTGCCGTCTACCTTGAATCGGAAAAGGAATTTGATAGTTAGCACCACCAACGCGACGGCTTTTAACTTCATAATTAGGTGATATGTTTTTTAAGGCAACCTCTAAAACATCTAAGGGGTTTTCTGATTTTAGCTTTTTGGCAGCAATCTCTAAGGCGCGATAAACCATGCGCTCTGAAGCTAGCTTTTTGCCGTTTAACATTGAGCGGTTAATTAATCGCTGCACTAATACGCTATTATATTTGCGATCAGGATCAATTTGACGCTGCAAGGATTTGGTAACTTTTCGTGGCATTATTTATCTCCTTTCTTGGTGCCGTATTTACTACGACCGCGCTTGCGACCCTCAACGCCCTGAAGGTCAAGGGCGCCACGCACAACGTGATAACGCACACCCGGTAAGTCAGGCACACGACCACCGCGCACTAATACTACGGCGTGCTCTTGTAGATTGTGTTTTTCACCGCCAATATAAGCCCAAACCTCTTGGCCATTAGTAAGCCTAACACGAGCGACTTTACGCATAGCTGAGTTAGGTTTTTTAGGTGTCTTAGTTGTTACCTTAATACAAACACCGCGCTTTAAAGGCGAGTTTTGTTGATAGGTACGAGTTTTTAAAGTGTTCTGAATAGTAAGCAAAGCGGGCGATTTTGATTTTTTAACCGCACTACGACGAGGCTTACGTACTAACTGGTTAATTGTAGGCATTAATCTCCTCTGATACTAGTTAACTTAATGTTAACTTACATAAACTAATATTTAATAAAATGTTTTAGTTATCCCAGCACAAATAACAAAAACTTGAAACTCTTACGAAAAATTATATCATAATAATTTATTTATGGTAGTAGCCTGTATTTGGTGCAACTATTCTATTAGTTAATAACTTAGGGCTACTAAGAAGTGGCTTCTTATCTAATTTAGGTTTAGTATTATCTAGAATATTTTTTGGGCTTTTGTTGTCTCTTGTTAACTTTGAATCTTTTTGATTAGATGGCTGATTCTTTTGCTTATTGTTAGTCTTGTTTTTGTCTTGATTGTTATCTTTCTTATCTTCATGATCTTTTTTATCGTTAGTTTGACCGGAATCTATAGTTTTAAAATATTCATAATCGCCAATATAATGTGTTTGACCATAAACATCTGTCGCTATAATCGGCACCACACCAACCTTGTCACTAGTTGGTACCACTAAAGAAATCAAGTGGTCATTCTTGATCGAAAAAATAGCATTTTTGTCGCCCACAGTTATGCCAGTAATCATTTCTTCATCTTTAGCGCCATCTGGTAAATAAAACAGTTCTGGCGAAAGTCTACTAACCGTTTGCGCACCAACATCATATAACTCACCGTTATCAGTTAGTGCTATAACTCTACCTCTTTTCTGAGGAGAGTTATTAAAAATTTTAACAACCCTTTTATCTTTGTCTAAGCCAGCCATTTTGATATAAGGATTATTCATATCATAAAGAAGATAGATGCCGTCATCAGTTAAAATATAGTGGCCATTAAAGCCATCAGTTAAAACTTGCCTGATCTTTAACTCATCGCTTTGAGATGGCTTCGGTATATCTCTAACGTCGTTTTCTTTTGTCCAAATATCTATAAAATCATCACTACTAGCCATATAATACTGTAATTGATCATTTTCACTATAAAGTTCACCAGCAGCAATACTAGTTATTAAGTTCGAATACCTCTCGTCCTGCAACTTATTAACCAGTGTCTCGGTCATTAAAGTTGGCTTAGTTTTACTGGTCCAAATATAGACCTCATTGTCATCCGTTAAAGCTATCATGCTATCACGCCATGGTGAAATATTAATCTGCTTTATGCTATGTTGATCAAAACCATAAATCGGCCTAGCCTGATTGTTGTTCTGGCCAATTTGCCAATAATAAACCAAGCCCTTATCAGTTAATAATAAAAGACTAGTAGCATCTCTTTGGTCAGCAACTATTTGTGTGACTGTTTGGCCATGTAGACCCATCATCTTAATTGGCCTAGTAATATCGTTGCCCCAGTAGTAAACGCGACCTGTTTTAGCCGTTAGGGCAAAGCTCATATTGCCGCCGGCTGTTACTGATTTTATTTTTTCAATATTTAATTCGCCGTCTTCGGTTGCTTCTTGGTTATAAAATTTATTAGTAATATCATAGGGCGAAGATTCGTCATAGTATTTTTGGTCACCCGATCCTAACTGATATCTTAAGTTATCACCCCAGGTGTATACACGTCCGCTATCTGTTAAGGCGATAAAATGACCGTTACCAATACCGATGTCTACAATAGGACCCGCCGATAACTTCTTTTTGCCAATAAATTCACTGCCTTCTATCTCTATGGTGTTACTTTGATTGATTAAACCACGATAAGCTTCTACACTATTAAATGATAGTGCAGACATAGTCAACGCCAGCAACGTAATCGCTAATATTTGTTTTATTTTAATCATATTTTTATTTTTTCTTACTTTAATATCATAGCACTATTTAAAAGTTATAGGTGCTATAATTAAAATAATGACGAAGGTAGATGCTTTTTTAAAGTTAATAAAAAATAAATTCCCTAATCAGTCTGACTATAACAAAATAAAAGCTGCCTTAGACTACGCCACCGAAAAGCACAAGGGTCAAAAACGCCTAAGTGGTCAAGATTATATATCGCACCCCATTGCTGTGGCTACAATTCTAGCCGAATGGAACATGGATCGCGACACAGTTATCGCTGGTTTACTGCACGACGTTGCTGAAGACACCGACACCTCTTTAGATGAAATTGCCGATAAGTTTAATAAAGAAATCGCTCTTATGGTTGACGGCGTAACTAAAATAGGCAAAGCACGCGCTGGTCGCAATGACATTACTACTTATTTACCAAAAACTAAAGATAATCTAACTAAACTTTTGGTAGCTATTGGTGCAGATGTCAGGGTAATTATTATTAAATTAGCGGATCGACTACATAATCTACGCACGCTAAAGTATCAGTCGCCTGCCAATCAGATAAAAAAGGCGCGTGAAAGCCTAGAGGTTTTTGGCCCCTTGGCTGATAGGCTTAATATGGGTAAAGTTAGGGTAGAAATTGAAGACCTAAGTTTTAAATATTTAGCCCCCAAGAGGTTCTCGAAATTAAGCAACGAAATTAAGCAACGCTTAAACGCAAGCAAACAAAGCTTAGATGATGTCAAAAAAGAAGTTTCCGCCCTATTAAAAAAAGAAAAGATTAACTTTGAAATTGATGGCCGGATAAAATCTGTTTATTCTCTACATAAAAAACTGACTAAGAAAAACAATATTGATGAGATATACGATTTAATTGCTCTAAGAATCATCACTGATGATATTGCGTCATGTTATTTAATTTTAGGCACTATTCACAGTATTTATCAGCCCTTAATTGGCCGGATCAAAGACTATATATCTAGGCCAAAACCTAACGGCTATCAAAGTCTACACACAACAGTTAAGACACCCAAAGGTCAAATCGTTGAATTCCAAATTCGTACCAAGCAAATGCATGAGTACGCCGAAAGAGGTTTAGCGGCATCATTTCATTACAATGAACAAAAACTAAGTGATACCTATAAAAAGGGCGGTTTAGCTCCACTACCCGAAAGCTTGCGCTGGATTCAAGATTTGCAACAAGCTGCGGCAAAACTAAGAGCTGGGAAAAAAGTCGACTTTGACGCCTTTAAGATCAATCTTTTTTCAGACCGAATCTTTGTCTATACGCCAAACAATGATATTTTTGACCTACCGGCAGGGTCGTTACCCCTTGATTTTGCCTACCAAGTACACTCGGAAGTTGCCGCAAAGGCGGCTGGATTTAAGATTAATGGCCATATGGCGAAATTTAACACCCCCTTGCGATCAGGCGACGTAGTCGAAGTTATTACCCGCAGAAATATCGTGCCTCATGCCGACTGGCTAAATAAAATATTTACT
>CAMXZF010000015.1 GCA_947253405.1 uncultured Candidatus Saccharibacteria bacterium
ATACTGGCGCAATTTGCGGTTGCAGCTGGCTAGTTATAGGCAAATTATAAACGGTGTATCGTTTATTTACTAAAAATAATTCCACATCTAAATCATTTTTTATACGGCTCAAATGGTTAGCCCATAGAAAAATATCAAACTTACTGGATTGACCAGATTGACCATCAGGAGTTGCTATATTATCTTCCGTTTGCGCTGATTTTTCACTTGCATTATTCATGCTAATGATTATAACAAAGCTAATAATTCTGGTCGATCAAGTTTCTATTTAGATAATTCGTCAACTTTGATGTATCCAGTAATTTTACGCTGACGAGCAATGTTTGCCCACTCATCAGCTAGCTCATTTAGCTCAGTGCCCACGTGCCCACGCGTCCAAACTAAATCTACTTTCGAACTCTTATATAAAGCAAAGAGAGGCTTTACAATGTCAAGATTCTTAATCTCGCCCTTGCTTTTTCGCCAGCCATTAGCTTGCCAATTGGGCGCCCATTTAGTTAACACATTAATCCAAAATTCACTATCTGTGATTATTTTTGCCAACTCACCTTCCGAGTCTTTAATGGCTGCCATAATTGCTAGCGCCTCCATTCTAATATTAGTAGTGTAATTACTAGAAACTTGGGAATCCGCTAATTCAGAACCAATTATATAGGGTCGACCATTTTTAATAACAGCAAACCCACCCGCTCCTGGATTAGGTATAGCGCTACCATCAGTATAGTATGTGATCATCTAATTAATCCTATTTAAAACTTAAGTTACTTTAATATATCTATTAATTGCTCCAAATCAATTAGTTTAGATTCAGACTGATTGCGGGCTTTATATTCTATAATGCCAGCCTCTACAGTTTTTGGGCTAATTACAATACGATGCGGCAAACCTATCAAATCACTATCGGCAAACTTTTCGCCCGGCCTAACATCACGATCATCCCAAAGTACATCTATGTCACTTTTTTCTAAGATCTCAATAACTCTTTGCGCTGCTGATAAAACCGCCTCATCACAACCAATGGTAACCAAACTAACCTTGAATGGAGCTACACTATCCGGCCAAACTAAGCCCTTGTCGTCCGAAAACAACTCGGCTATAACACCCATCACTCTAGTTACACCAATACCATATGAACCATAATATAAAGGCTGCGACTGATTATCTTTAGTCTGAAAATTAATCCCCATTTGCCTAGCTTTATCTGTGCCAAAGTTAAATATATTGCCAACCTCAGCACTACGCACTTTTTCTAACTTATTTTTATCTAGCCGCAAGTCTTTGACTGCCGATTCTAAAACTTCTTCGTTAACAGCAATATTATTTGACCTATCAAGATAAAGCCAATCCTCACCAGCCTCGCATATAGTTTGAAATTCGTGGCTAAACTTAGTAAAAGCGCCACCAGAAGCAAAGGTTACAAAGGTGTTTTTGCCAATACCTAAACTATCATAGATGCGTCGATAGGCCTCAATTACTTGATTGTAGAAACGCTCTAAATCCGCCTTGTCTGCATGGACACTATACATATCCTTCATTAAAAATTCACGACCACGCATAATGCCTGATTTAGCTCTCAATTCATTGCGTAGCTTAGTTTGAAACTGATAAACCGACACTGGTAAATCTTTATAACTATAAACGTATTCACTTAGCATTTTTAAAATTGGCTCTTCGTGCGACCAAGCTAGCCCTATCGGCTCATCATTCTTTAATTGAGTTTTAAACCAAATATCTACCGTATCATCGTTCCATCGCCCAGTAGATCGCCAAACATCAGCAGGCTGAAGATTCGTCATTAAAAGTTCTTCACCGCCAATTGCGTTCATTTCTTTTCTAATGATGGTTTTAATTTTTTCTAATGTCCTTAAGCCTAACGGTAAATATGCATAAACGCCAGCCATTTCCTTGTGAACATATCCAGCCCTAATAAGTAAGCTAGCGTTTAAAGATGTCTCATCAGCTGGCGCAGTCTTAGTAGTTTTAGTAAATAAATTAGTTCGTTTCATCTATATAGATTGTAGCACTAGCGTGGCATAAATAATAACAAACTAGCTATAAGGTTAGCTGTAATATGTAAGCCAATCCCGGCATAAATCGCCCCCGTCCTTTCTCGCATATAGCATGCGAAAAAAGATAATATAAAAGTCATAATGCCGACATTAATTTGCATATGTGCTATAGCAAATAACAATGACGTAACTATTGCGGCTGGCAAAAACTTCATCATCTGGCGCAATCTACCATATAAAAACCCTCGCATAATCAACTCCTCACAAATTGGAGTAAATAGCGCTAACATGGCCATGATCGCTAACAATTCGATTGGGCTATTGTTAGTAGTCTTAAAGCCTAAATCTTGTGTCTGATTTAAAACGTTCTGCGACACTATAAGCGACAAAATTAAAGTTACAACTATTAATACCGCATAGAAAGCTGGCGTCAACTTCGCCCAAGTGCTTAAATCAACTAGCTTGGGTAATCGATCTAATCCTAAAAGCTGTAATGTCGCTCTCTTACTATTAAAATCAGTACCTTTGTATTTTCTAGCCTTGATAAGCGCCGGCAATATAACTGCCATAAACAGAAATAGCGCCATCAACATTGCGTTAACTAATATTAAACTTAAGTTATCAAATTTACGAACATCCTGACCACAAATCATTAGAGTAATCACAGTCATAATAGCCGACAACAATAAGCTGGCAATCAGCCAAGCCACAATACCTAGTGACTTAAAGAATACACCCCATAAAGTCTGAGGTTGGCTAGGCTTTTTTGCTAGATCTTTTGATTTTAGGCTAACTGGACTAATCTGTTGCTGCCATTTAACTCGTTTAATTTTTCGGGCAATTCGTTCGTCATTAGTTAAGTTCTTTTCCTGCTTTTTTGACCTGATATTTTTTTTAGAACTTGTCATTAAACTAACCTTACCCTATCTAAATAATTTTAATATATCAGCAACAGTAATAACAATAATGAGACCAAATAATACCAACATGCCGTAACCGACAACTTTCTCTTCTTTGTCTTTAGTAAGTTTTTTACCTAGTAAATGATATACTGCGATTAAAAGCCAGCGCCCACCATCTAGTCCTGGGATTGGCAAAAGATTCATAACGGTAAGCGATAAGGCAATAATGCCGCTGATGTACAAAAGTGTTGTCACACCTGCAAAAACTGCACTTGGAAAGATATTGCCTAATATACCAATCGGACCAGCTACGCTTTCACCCACAGCGTTAAAGTTCGATGAAGCTTCTGGCCTAAGTGTTATTAGGTCAAAAAATCCCACGAACAAGTTGCCTATTATGCCAATCAAACTGGTAATTGTTAGCCACATAAATTGCAGTACATTTACTAATCCAACTAGCGGAGCACTCCAGGTGGCTTTAATGGTTGCCCCCTGTTTTTGCTCAGCCTGCAAACCTAAAAAACCTTTATCGCTATTGTGACGATCATTAAGTTTAACTTTTATTATTTTATAAGGCTGATCTTGGTGCTTTACACCTATCTTAACTTCTTTGCCAGCATATTTAGAGGTCAAATCAGACACCTGAGATGCAACCATGATCCTAGAGCCGGCAATTCGCTCAATTTCGTCGCCCGATTTTATCCCAGCTTTATCTGCTGGTGAGTTTTTTATGACTTTATGTGCAACGACAATTCCCCGCTTACCACTATTGTCAGCACTAACTTGGAACTGTCCCGGCACAATCTGTGGTATGCCAAAAAAGGCCAAAATTGTAAAAATAACTACTGCAGCCAAAAAGTTCATAAATACGCCAGCTAATAAAATCTTAGTTTTAGACCAAAAACTAGCAGCACCAAAAGTTCCCTTGCCCTTAGCGTCGTCACTTTCGCCTTTTAGTTTACAGAAACCACCTAGAGGTAGCCAGTTAAGGGTAATTAAGGTGCCTTTATATTTGCCAAGCTTTTTTGCTAAAGGCGGAAAACCAATACCAAACTCCTCTACTTTCACGCCGTTACGAACTGCTGCTATAGCATGACCTAGCTCATGAATGACCACTAGTATAACTAGAATTACTAATCCCACTAATGCGCCAATCAAAACCTGCCACCAAGCTAAGTCCATTAATCCCCTCTCTTTTAGAAATATTCGCTATCTATTTTAACATAACTAATTAGCAAGCTTTAGTTACACTTATCATCGCCATCATCATAGCGAACTACCATGTCTTTGCACACCCGACCAGCAGTGTCTATAGCGTAATCTGGCCACCAATAGGAACTGTCGGTATTGTCTTTGCTAGCAGCTGGATCCAATCTAGCTTGTAGGCGCTCATAAGCGTCAACATCGCGCCCCGTTACATCAACTTGTGGCTGTATTCCATCAAAATATAAATCGTCGCCATTTTCATCTTTAGCGCTAACCTCGAAATGGCTGTTACGATAAATTGACTGTATTTTTAGCCAAATTTTACCGTCAATCCAACCAAATAAACCATCACCATTATAAAGCTTAGCCTCGCAAGCGTATATGTTACGATCACCCTCTTGGCATTTTAACCTAGTTAAAGCCGCCGACATACGATTGGGCATAACATCAGTAGGGTAATCTTGCACATTAACATTAGTGCCACCATCACTACTGGGCCTCAAAGTAACCGCCCTAGCATCTTTAGACAATTGATATATATTAATTTGATCTTTTGGCACAAACGCAAACTCTAGGCGTAAAACTGCTGGCCTATTGCTACCCTTAGACATCCATAGCGGTTGATTAGTAAATGTATCACCAGGTAATAAACCAATAACTTTGCCATCAACTTTATTAGCTGTAGCATGCCATCTTAAAGTTATTTCTTTGGCTTGCTTAACTTCATTTTGTCGATTAACAAAACGTAATGGAATAATTTGCGACTTACCGTTAGCCTTTAAATCTGCCTCATAGGTTTTGGTTAAAGTTGCAATCTTTAAGCACTGATAAGTCTGATCGCGCTTTGAATTATTATCACCATTATCTTTGGTAAGCTTGACCCTGCCCTCGCTAGTAACGGTGTCGGAACCGTAAAAACCGACTGCCTTCATCGCATCAATAATTGTGTTACATTTTTGCCCTTCAACGTCACCGCTATCAGACGCAAATTTACCAATAATTTTAGAGCATGCGCTATAAACTACGTCACTATCGTAATTACCCTCGTTATTGCGATGTTTATAGCAATAGCTCAACATGCGTTTAGCATCTTCTATGCCAGATTCAGCGGCCGCCCTAGCTGACGAATGTAGCTCATCGCTAACCGTTTCGTGCGAAGATGAAATCATAATACCCGTAAAGCTAACCACTAAAATAGCAAAAATAATCATAAAAACAGCTACGGTACTGATCGCTACCTGGCCATCAGAGCTGTCTATTTTTTTTCGATATAAACTTAATCTGCTCATTTAATTCTCTCCTCTTTGATATATCGTAATATCGTACTCGCTAAAGGCGCAAAATTGATTTTTAGCCGGACGAAATTCACCGTCAATTACTTCACCACATTGCCATTTGGCGTTAATATCGTCATAGCTAGCTGACACAATCGTATAATTATTATTATTATCACGAACTACTTTAACAGGCTTATTAGCTTCGCCTTCAGTAGAAAGCACTGCTCTTAAATAAAATAACGGTATAGTGCTGCTATTCGAACTATTTAGCTGCTTAGCGCTAAACTCTTGAATAATAGTACCTTTACCAAGCAGGCTGACAGCATCGTTACTATACCTCGACGGATAAGGCTTCTTGTTTTTTTCATAGTTGCAATAACTACCCGATAAATCATTAATTCTAACTAAGCGCAAACTGGTATTAAAATTACCATCAACCGAATCGTCACGATCCTCTTGATAGCGATTTTTTCGACTTTCTTCGGTGTTCCATAAATACGACACGCCATGAGCACACAGGCGTTGATCGTCTTCTCTTAATATTACATTACTACCAGAATAACGCGCCTGATCACCTAGATCAGCATTTAGCTGTCTGCCAGCCTGATTTACCTGACTCAGCCAAATTCCCTTATTATAAATCGACATTACATTTAAAAGTGTAGCAGTTAAAAAAGCAATAATGAAAGCTACAAAAACCAGCGCCGTAGAAACCTCTACAATGGTAAAGCCCTTTTGATTAAACCTTTGATTAGCGCCTTTAGTTTTAGCTATATTAAGGCAAAACTCAATCTTTATCGGTCCTAATAAACTTTTAAACTTAAAATTAGACATCCGTTCTCTCCAAAATACTATCATAAATTCTTACGACTGTACGACTTTTAGCTGGATTAGAAACCACTCCCTCATCATTTCCTTTACCACCATAGGGAATCCAACAAGCTTTAACATAAAAATCTATGTATTTTTCTGAACGATTAACTACGCCATCAATAAATATGCCACCGCCAATCGTAGCAGTAGGTTTATACACCTCGCTATCTACTCCGTTAAATACCTTATCGCGCTCATAGAAACTTGCTTTCACGACATCGTCATTTGCAACATAATTATTTGTTGTATTCATACTAAGCACAAAGCTTTTATTGTTGGTGGCTTGACAGGGATTCGAAGCGACAATAGCGCCACCTGATTTACTGTCATGTAAATGTTTGCCATCTATTAAATCTTTCCAAATTTGTGGCTCATTTTCATGCAAATAATGTAGCATTTCAACTTGAGAGTTAATTTTTGTGCGCGTCACCGTACGCTCTGCCGTATTCATAATACTAGATAAATTTTGATTCATAGTTGCCATAGTAGCAGCCACAACCAAGCCAAGAACCGCCATCGCAATAACTACTTCAACTAAAGTGTCGCCTCTTTGTCTATTCTTCATTCTATAGTCAAACCCTCGGCCCATAAATACCTTTATTTTTCGCAAATAGCCTTTAATTTATTAATGTTTAAGTTGGACCCACCCAAATTATTCCAATCTAACGTTGGTAAATCATCGCCATTATCACCATTATTAACTGGTAGGTGTGAAGTCACAGCCGTCGAAGAGGAAGCATTGCCTTCAAAACATATCGCTCCACCATCATGGCCTGCACCACCATTTTTAATAGCAACCATAGCCCAATCGGATAATTTAACACCTGGGTTAGACATATTTAAACGCCCACTGCCGTCAATGATATCAGCATTATTAGAATCAAATGTGTAAGTTAAAACAGAATTATCTATTGGACTACGTAAAATAACTACTGAATCAATTCCGCCAGTAATATTATTGTTATTCCAAGACCACACACCCCTTACTTCATTACCATTAGAAAGGCTTTTATGCTGTGGTTCAGTAGCAGCATTACTCTCTTTAAAAGATCCAGCACCTAAAACCTTTAAATGCACATCATTCGAGCGCAGATTAGCATCGGCTGTATCGCCTATAATGCCATTTTTTTGATTTATTTTAGGCCATTCATTGCTTTGTGGTATAGCAACTATAAAATATTTTTCAAGATTTTCACCGCTAAATTTGACCATTCTACCAATAAAATAACATTTACTGTTACCCGCTGTAGTGTTATTTGGATTATCATTGTCACTAGCGCATAAGCTAGATCCGTCATCTAATCTTGGATTAATAATAGATCGAACTTCTTCATATTGTGACTGCAAATAAGTGCGCGCTGTCACCATTGAATCTTGAAAACGCTGCTGCCCCAGCGTCACCATTAAACCTGTTAATAGGAATACTAAGGCGGCCGATACGCCAATGGCTAAAGCCACCTCTACGACTGTGTATCCACCCTGCTCTTTCATCTCTATAAATTATAACACAAGCACAATATTAAAAATTAAAACCCATATTAAAAATAAACTTTGAAATGACATTGCTAAACACCACCAGCAAAAATGTTGCCAACAACAAATAAGGGCCAAAAGCAATTCGACTATTTAGCCGATGCTTTTTTAAAACTAAGCTTGGCATTACAGCAACTGCAGCTAGCAAATTACTTAAACCTAGTACCAAAACTCCGCCCCAAAAAGACACTATTAGTCCAATGGCAACACCTAGTTTTACATCACCAAGTCCAATTAACTTACCACCAGAAACTAACCATATTAAACCGTAAACACCAGTAATGGGGATTAAGCCTAAGCCAATATAAGCTAAATAGTCGCCAAAGCTATTACCGATATTTGCCCCATCAGCTACAAAGTATTTAGCTAATGAAAAATTTAAACCAAAAATACAAAATATCAAAACTAGTTTATTTGGCAATAAATGATACCTATAGTCATAAGTCGCTAAAATCAACATTATTATCACAACTGCAAGCCACAAGGTCAGATAAATTAAACGGTCAAAATCAAGAAAATTACCTTGGTTACTAGCGCTAAAGGGTAAAAATAAAAAAGATACCAAAAAAGCTGTGCCACCCACTAACTCTAATATAACTGGCGTAAAGCCGATTTTTTTATGACAATAGCGACACCTACCACGTAAAAAAAGCCAACTAAAAATTGGCACTAGATCAGATGGGGATAATTGATGCCCGCAACTTTCACACTCGCTACGTCCCTTAATCCAATCTTTTTTATTTTTTAACCGCCAGACTAATGCGCCAGTAAAAGACCCTAGCATCGCACCAAGAATAAACAAAGTTAGCCCAACAATAACGGTTAAGTTTAGCATTATCAATCATTATAACAAGAAAATCCCCCGCACAAATTATTAGATATATTTCAGCCAAAGCCGAAATACAAACACTAAAACATAGTACGGGGGTTATTTTATTCTGCGCAATCGCAAAGATATGCACGCAGATTTTTCTGCTCCCTTCTCTCTTTAGCTTCATAAAATAGCTCGACCAAAAATATACTAGTAAATGGCGTTGGTAATAGAGTAACGTAAAGCCCTATAATAATAACTTGCCAAAACTGCATAAGGCCCATTGCCGCCGCTATTGCGATGACAACACTACTAACTAGCCAGAGAATAGAAATAAATGCCATTAACTTGCCATCAAAGGAATCAAGAAATATTCTTCCTAAGATCCAAAGCTCCATTACTACAAAAACAATTGCCACAATGACAGTTACTACAGTAGCTATTGAACCAGAAAACATAATCAACCTACTTTCTAAGCCAAAAGACTTAATCGGAATTGAAATTAGTTCAATCTATAACCTTCATAATTAAAGAGAAAGTTAGCAGATTTTAATGAACTACTTCCTTTATCTAAAAGGAAATCACTAGTCATTGTGCAACATTTTACTAAATTATGCAAGGATAAGCGTAATGACTCAGGGCTTTATATTAAAAATATCAAATATTAGCTACAGCGTTAACTTCACTAATAGTCGGCAACATATCGCCAGACCACACATGATAAGGAGACCCGTCAGGACCTAAAGCAATAATAGTTGGATAATTGGTTATGTCATAAGCCTTACAAAAAGACACCCCATCCCTACTATCTGGATCAACCACCTCTATATCGCCACCTGTACGCCTTTTATAATCAAACAAAAACCCCTCCACCTGACGACGATGTTCTGATTTATCGCGATAAACAATTACAACCCGCACTAAATATCTCCTGCACGCAAAGCCTTTAATACCTCAACAAATTCATCGGCGCTTTTAAATTCGCGATAAACACTAGCAAAGCGCACATAAGCCACCTCATTAAGCTTAGCTAGCTCATCCAAAACTGTATCGCCAATCACTTTGCTGGGAATCTCTAATTCACCCATGTTATACAATTTATCCTCAACCGCCGAAACAACTCTATCAACATCAGTTTCTGAGCTCAATATTTTACCAACTGATCGCTGCACAGAATTAAATAATTTACGTGAATCAAATAATACTTTGCGGCCATCACTCTTAATTACCGCTAAGTTAGGGCGCTCTATTCGCTCATAGGTAGTAAAACGTACACCACAACTTAAGCATTCACGGCGACGACGCACGGCACTGACTGCATCGCGCGACTCAACTACTCGACTATCTTCGCTTTTGCATTTTGGGCACTGCATAATATCGAGCTATTTCTTTTTCTTACCAAAACGACGACGCAAAAAGCTTGGTGTGTCAAAAGCCGTATCATCTTCTGTGTCGGAATCTAGTTTAGTAAAGTCATTATTGCCTACATTGTTGTCTAAACCAGAATCAACCGGATTAGATATAGTGTCGTCACTGTCAGCATTTTCCTCACTTACGCCATCAACTTCTTGGTTAGAATCATCTACTCCATCCTTACTGCTCCATGCCCAAGCTGTATCAGACTCACTCTCGCTGCCAAAGTCATTATTAAAGCTAGTGTCTGTAGTTGCGCCAGCATCATTTTCAATGTCAATCTTATCAAAATCAATATTCTTGACTTCTTTAGCCATTGCCTTTTTTTCTTTAGTATCCAAAGTATCAACTGCAGAAGTTGATTTTTTACCAGCAAAATAGTTCGGATCAAAGCCGGTAGCCACAACTGTAACGATTAGCTCATCATCCATCTCAGGCTTCAGTGTAGCACCAAATATAATATTTGCATCGGGTGAAACTGCTGAAGTAATAATATCGGCAGCTTCCTGGACTTCGGTCATTGAAATGTCGTAACCACCAGTAACATTAAATAGAACGCCACGAGCGCCATCAATACTGACCTCAATTAGCGGTGATTCAATAGCTTGACGAGCCGCCTTCTCCGCTCTATCGTCACCACTGGCGCGACCAATTCCCATTAAAGCCGAACCCGCATTACTCATAATTGACTTAACATCGGCAAAATCAAGGTTAATTAGACCGCTTTCCGTAATAAGTTCGCTAATACCCTGAACTCCCTGGCGCAAGATATCATCAGCTATTTTAAATGTTTCAAGCAGTGGTGTACGACGGTCAATTGTTTCTAATAATCTATCATTAGGAATAGTAATTAAAGTGTCAACATTTTTAGCTATATTAGCAATACCTAAATCAGCATTTTGACGGCGGCGTTGCCCCTCAAAGCTAAACGGTCGAGTAGCTACGCCAACGGTTAGAACACCCATATCTCTAGCAATTTCTGCCACAACTGGGGCTGCGCCTGTACCCGTACCACCACCAGCACCAAAAGTAATAAAGGCCATATCAGACCCATCTAGCGCTTTTTTGATGTCATCGGTGTTCTCTCTAGCGGCAGTTTCCCCAACTAATGGATCAGCACCAGCACCAAGACCGCGCGTTGTTTCTTTACCGATATGAATTTTAACATCAGCTTTTGAGCTGTGTAGCGCCTGCGCATCTGTATTTATAGCAATAAATTCAACGCCGTTAATACCGGTGTCTTTCATGCGATTGACAGCAGCGCCCCCAGCACCACCAACGCCAACAACTTTTATAACTGCCGTCGACCGAATTTTCGTTGGCTTAACCTCTGGCATATACCCTCCTACAATAGATTATTTGCACTAAACATAATTATATAACACCTGTCTCTTATACACATCTCCGAGCCCACGAGACGTCCTGGATAAT
>CAMXZF010000016.1 GCA_947253405.1 uncultured Candidatus Saccharibacteria bacterium
AACATTCAAATCTTTGCGCTGAACATTTTCAATAATAGAAATTTCGAGTTTATGTTGCGCCGATAAGGTTCGTACAATAGCCGTTAAGTTCTGTAGCCCTGCTAGCTTAGCAGCCCGATAACGTCTTTCACCCGCCACAATTTCAAAGCGGCCATTTCTTTTTGGCATTACTACAATTGGCTGCAACAAACCATGCTGCTTGATAGACTCAGCTAATTCGTCAATTTGCTTGTCATCAAATTGATTTCGTGGCTGATTAGGATCAGGTGAAATTTTATCTATCGGAATTAAGCGCAAAGACGAAACCTTTTCGTCCTCGTTGGCAGTTGTGTCAAATTTACTATCTAAAACATCAGTTGGTATTAATGATGCAAACCCCTTACCTAAGCCCCGTTTTACCATAATTTTATTATAGCATAAACGTAATTAGCTAAATTATTATTAATTACTATATAGTCCAACGCGCACAGCATATTTAGTCTCAGAATGCTGCGAAAAATAATCAGAAGCAAATATGCCAGAAACTTGAGCGCTATGTGCGACCCCGCCTCTCAAAAAATTGAAATACTGGGTATGTGGAACTTGGCCTAAGTCCTGGCCCCAGCCATTATCCCAGCTATCTACACTCTGCTCGTTCTTTGTTTCATGCAAAGCTTGACCGCCACATCTACTCCAAGTGCATTGATCGTTATTGTAATAAATATCGCTACTACTTTTTGACCAAGCTGGCTTTTTACCAAAGCTACCCGACTGATATGGCAAGAAAAAGCTCGTATAAGGCAACTTAACCTGAGTTTGGAAATAATCGGTAGATGTTACACTAGCTTGACGACTAATTCCGCCCATAACAAACTCCCAAGCTCCGCCAGACATATCGTAAATGCCAGTTGGATTATTGGTGGTAGAGGCTAGCTGACCTATTTCGGTATAATACTTATTGCAAGCCGATCCCGCAGCGAGATTGCCCTTACTCTGCGGACCACAACCAGTAATACCTTTACTGTCTTTATTATTGCCATCTTTGCCTGCACTATTATTGCTGTTCAGTTCAACCTTATTAACACCCGCACCATAACTAGACGCCGATAGATAGGCGATAGCGCCCCACTGCTCATTCTTTAATACACTAGAAGAATAGTTAGATAAATTATGGCTGTTCTGTCTAACCGTAACACCGCCGCCGCCAACATTGTAGCTATCCTTCTTGCCAAAAGATTTAGCGACTTCATAATAGCCACCAAGCCTACCCTGCGGAAGATCCATATGCTTACTATTAGGCTTAACTGTAGGGGATGTAGTTGAGCCAGTAGTTTCATACTTACCTACCCAGAAGCCGTTTAGTTCATGGTTTCTATCGATGCCGTTAATAGCTTTGGTATATTGCCATCTAAAGGCTGGATGAGTGGCCCAGGTAGTTTTATTAGATTTAGTACTGTCGTTTTCTGGGTTTAATCTAGAGTAACCTAGGTCTTTAGCACATTTAGTTCTATAGTCTTTGGTAGTTAAGGTAGAACCTGAGATGGAAGAACAGCTAGTTGAATCACCTGGGGTTTTAAATAGGTTATATTTGTTTTCAAAGTTAATCATGAAACCGGGGTGTTTAATGAGTCTGTTGTTTGGTAGAGTGTAATCACTATCGGGTACAAATTGGTCAGTTGCATTAGGACGCATAACTTCATAGCTGTAGCGTGGTATATAGACAAAGTAGCCTAGGACATCATTTTCATCGATTACTTTATTTTGGTTCTTATACTTATTAGGATCTTTAACAGTTACAGAATTGGCCCACTTCTTCTTGTTGTAGTCATACCATTGACCGGTTTGGTTGTCTGGTAGACTACCATTTATACCAGCTTGATTATTAGTTAGGGATTCCCATTTAGGGGCGGTAGTGTTGCCAGTATATTTAACTGGGATCATGTTGTTATCTAGATCAACTCTACAGTCATTCTTAGCATTGCCTGATTGGCATGGACTAAATTTAGAGACGATGTAAGACTGATCTAGTTTAGCTATGCCGCCCATGGTAGTGACGTAGACATCGTATTCACCGGGCGTGTTAGTTGTTGGTGAGTTAAATGAGATAACCGTATCTTCTTTAGCTGTATTAGGATAAGTCTTTAGGTTAGTAGCTAATTCATTACTATCGGCTTTACCATCTTTATTAAAGTCAATGAAGACTGAAGTAGCTGTTTTAAGGTTAGTACCTTCTATAGCAGTTAGGTCTGACTTAGTAGTATAGTGGGTATCGTTAATAACTTTAGAGATGGTGGGTGGAGCAATTGGTGGTAGTTTAGGTGTTACAGTATAGACAACGTTGGTAGAGTAAGTGCCAGCTGGTAGAGAGTTAGATAGTTTGGCGCCATAGTAGATATAGAAGGTTTGGGATTTAGTTTGATTTAGTTCAGCATCAGCATCTTTTAGAGTAACGGGGTTGTCTTTAGTTGGGACTTGGTAGAAACGAGCAGATTTAAAAACCTTAGTATCAATAGAAGAAAGCCACTGACCTTGAACATTTGCTATTATGCAAGGCGTAACAATCATATCCACATCACTTCTTGACTCTAAGCTACATTTAGATATTGGTAAAAATCCCCAAGTATTGTTGGTTAGGTTAGAACCGCCAGTCTGAGTAAAAGTCAAGTCGCCATTAAGATTATGATAGGCTATCTCTTGCTCACTATAGTTAGCTTGTACTGGGTTAATGACTTGGTTATCTTGATCGTTTGGATTAGTTCTTTCTCTAGTTAGGTTAGAATGATCTTTATTAGTGCTAACAGTTGCTAGATAGCCTACGCCACTATTAGCTTCAATACTTAGGGTAGTAGGATAGTCAGTTATCTTAGTGTTGTCGTTAGTGATATATTTATCTAGCTTAGCGATAGTATTAGCATCTTTATTACTTAGACTAACAGTTAGGTAAGAATTATTATTATTAGTTGGTTCAGCTTGAGCTAGATTAGGTAAAGATAGACTAGATAGTAAGATATAGAGAGATGGTAGAACTAATGTTAAGAAAGATAGGGTTTTTAAACCCATAAATACCCCCCCCAGGTTATAGCTTGTGAAGATGTAGTTATTTTATTAGCTGATTTATGCTTATATTTGATGGCTGACATGGCACCCTCTTTTTATTTTTTCTTTATTTATATAGTTTATGGTTATATTGTAGCATAAAACAACCCGCCATCAAATGACGGGTTGTTTAAAAATTAAGCTAAATTTTAACTAGTTAGCGCTAGAACAATAATGCACGTGACCGTTGGCCGTTTCTATAACTGCCACTACCGCAGCCTGTCGATTGGTTGCCTTCGACAAACCGCCGCCGCTAGTGCTCTGACAACGCTGGCCAGGAATCACAAAAATCTTACCACTATTATTGTTGCCGCTACTACCGGCAATATCTTGAACACGACTAGCAATGCTAACGGTCTCAGTATTGTTAGATAAAGTATCTAGATAATCACCGAAAGTTGCCCCGCTTACACCTTTGTTATCCCTATAGACTACCGTACCAACAGCTCCTAGCGATCCACTTGGATTGTTCGATATATAGGAAGCGATCGCCTCTACTACATTAGAGACATCGCGCTTTTTGGCGTCATTTCTTTGATTGCGCTGTAAAGCTGGTACCGCTAAGAATACCACTAAGAAGATTAAAGCTCCAATAGCTAAGACTAAAGCCACTTCGATGATGGTAAAGCCTTTTTGGTTTTTCTTCATATAAAACTTCCTGCCCTTCTTTATTTTATTGTTGCCTAATATTATAAATCTAATTATTTAAAAGCGCAAGCGAAAACAAATTTAATTAGCAGCTAACTAGCATTTTGGCAATAATGATGTGAAGTTTTATTAGAATCTTTACTCATATCTAACACCATAAAAACAGCCGCCTTCTTTCTACCTTCGACCGAATGAATGGTGTTGCTGTCATAGGGGTCTCCTGGCTTACCGCAAGCCGCCCCACTAACTACCCAAATTGTCGCTTTGTCAGCTTTGTTTGTTAAAGCTCTCACTCCTGCGCCCTCAATATTTTCCACTACTACTTTCTCTGTATTTAAAGATAGTTGACTCATATAACTACCTATACCTTTATTGAGAACCTTACCATCACGATAAACCACCCTGTCACCCGGTAAGTCATCTGTAATTTTTTTAGCTGGATTGTTCGATATATAGGAAGCGATCGCCTCTACTACATTAGAGACATCGCGCTTTTTGGCGTCATTTCTTTGATTGCGCTGTAAAGCTGGTACCGCTAAGAATACCACTAAGAAGATTAAAGCTCCAATAGCTAAGACTAAAGCCACTTCGATGATGGTAAAGCCTTTTTGGTTTTTGAAAAATTTTTTTATTTTCATATTTAACTAGCTAACACCTTTTAGCCTACCACTATAGAACTGTTACGCTACTTAGCTCGTAAATTGGTAGTAGAACAGCCAAGACAATAAAGCCAATCATAAACGCCATAATAACCATTAAAACTGGCTCGATTAGAGTTTGAATAGCCGCTATTGCATCATCAACTTCTTTATCATAATAATCCGCCACCTTACCAAGCATAGCGTCAATTCCACCCGAAGACTCTCCGATTTTGATCATCTGTGGCACAAACTTTAATATATAATCCTGATTAGACAGAGCTTCAGATAACGGTTTGCCATTTTTAACTTTATCAATCCCCTGTAGAATCTCTTCTTTAACAACAACATTGTTAACAGCATCGCCCGAAATCTTTAACGTTTCTATAATTGATACACCCGAAGCTAAAAGCGTTTGAGAAGTTCGAGAAAAACGCGCCATATAAAGCTTGCGAAAAAGTGGATTAAACATAGGAATATTTAGTTTTATGGTATCCCACATCTTGCGACCACTAGGAGTGTTAATAAAGTGACGCAGGAATAGAATCAGTGACACTGTAGCAACAGCAATTATCCACCAGAACTTAACCATGAATCGTTCTATGCCTACCAGTATAACTGTCTGCAATGGTAAACTCCTGCCCATTTCTTCATACAAGTTAGAAACCTGTGGCACTAAAGACACCAGCATGAATATAACCACAGCCACAATAACAGCCAAAACGATAGCCGGATAAATCATAGCGCCACGAATTTTAGATAGCATATTAGCATCATGCTCTTGCTGGTTAGCTAAGCGCTCTAATGATTTATCGAGTGTCCCAGAGGTCTCACCCGCCTTAACCAAAGCAATATAAAAATTATTAAAGACTTTTGGGTACTTAGCTAAACTTTCTGATAATGACGATCCGCCCTGAATATTATTAATAACGCTGCCAACAATCGTTTTAAGTGAACGACTATTAGTCTGCTCTGCCACCGTTGACATTGACTGCGATAAAGGTAAGCCCGCATTTAGCATGGTTGCTAGCTGGCGAGTAAAAATAACTAGATCTTTATTGGTAACGTTTGACCTTAAATTAGAAAATATCCCACCCTCAGCAACTGGCGTTATCTCTAGCGGAATAATGTTCTGTGACATCAAGGATTTTGCCGCCATAGCCTCACTATCAGCTTGAATAGAGCTATGAATAACTTTTTTTGTGTTCAGATCTCTAGCTTTATAATTAAATGTAAGCATAGTTAGCGACGCATGATCCTTTCAAACTCTTCTAGGTCTACTGCGTAATTACGAGCATCTTCATAAGTAATTTGGCCGCTTTGTACTAATCCAGCTAATGTGCGATCCATTGACTGCATACCCTCTTTAGCACTAGTTTGAATGATACCATCTAGTTGATGAGTTTTACCTTCACGAATAATATTGCGCACCGCTGGATTGGCAATTAGTATTTCTGATGAAGCTACTCGACCACCACCAATTGCAGGTATTAATCTCTGCGAGCAAACCGCCATCAATATATTAGCTAACTGCGCCTTGATCTGAGGCTGTTGATGCGGCGGAAATACGTTAACCATACGATCAATCGACTGGCTAGCACTATTGGTATGAAGCGTAGCAAATACCAAATGGCCAGTTTCAGCAATAGTAATAGCCGCGCTAATGGTCTCTAAGTCACGCATCTCTCCGATAAGAACGACATCTGGATCTTCACGTAAAGTAGAGCGTAAAGCAGCATTAAATGAGTAGGTATCGTAATGCACCTCTCTTTGAGCTACTACAGACCGCATAGAGCGATGCATAAATTCCACTGGGTCTTCAATAGTGATGACATGAACTGCTTTTTCACTATTAATTTTATTTATTATTGCGGCTAATGTAGTAGACTTACCTGATCCAGTTGGGCCAGTAACTAAAACCAATCCTCTAGGGTAATTAGCAAACTCTTCGACAATTGGCGGCAATCCTAACTCGGCTATCGTTGGCATAGTGTTTGGAATTAAGCGAAAGGCAGCCGCTAAATTACCGCGCTCGTGAAAGGCATTAACTCTGAAACGCCCCAAATCGCCAAAAGCAAACGAAAAATCGAACTCTTTGTCTTTGATTAATATTTGCTGTTGATCTTTGTCTAAGATACTAAATATTAAACGCTCCGTTGTATTGCCATTTAAAACTGGCATGTTAGGAATCGGTGACAAAATGCCATCAACTCGCAATATTGGTGGTAATCCAGCTTGAATGTGAAGATCGCTGGCATGTTGATTAATAACCTCTTGTAGTAAAATTTCAATACGAACACTATCCATTTTAAATCCTATTATTACGATTATAACACGCTTATGTTATGTTGGCTGCCACCCTATTAACCTCTTCTATGGTTGTTAATCCGTTCAAAGCTTTTAGGTAGCCATCTACCTGCATTGGTATCATACCCTGAGCTACTGCAACTTTTTGTATTTGGCTTGAAGTGGCATGTTTAACAATTAGTTGCTGGATTTCCTCGGTAATTTCCGCAACCTCATACAAGCCAATCCTACCCTTAAATCCATTAGGCGTTTGCGAGGTGTCCTTACCCCTGCAAAGCTTAAAGCGCGGTGAACTTTTTAGAGGTATAGTCTGATAGCCTAAATCGTCCTGAAAACTTTCTTGTTCGCTGGTTGTGTTAGGTAATAAATAGCCAACCGTATCACGAATTGCCTGGGTCTCCATGTCATTGCTTTCATAAACTTGATAATCTGGCTGCACTCTTCTAACTAAGCGCTGACCAATCACAGTATTAATAGTTGACGCAATTAGAAATGGCTCCACGCCCATATCTAACAGTCGCGGCAAAATACCAGCAGCCGAGTTAGTATGTAAAGTAGAAAACACCAAGTGACCTGTTAAGGCCGCCTGCACTGCCAAGTTAGCCGTCTCGCTATCGCGAATTTCCCCTACCAACACCACATCTGGATCTTGGCGTAAAATTGAGCGCAAACCAGATGCAAAAGTCAAGCCAACAGCTGGATTAACTTGAATTTGATTAACGCCGGACATTTTATACTCAACCGGATCCTCTAAAGTAACAATATTAATTTTCTTACTATAAATTTCTTGTACCAAAGCATACATAGAGGTTGACTTACCTGATCCAGTTGGGCCAGAAGTTAACACCATACCATTAGGCCTTTTTATTCCCTTCCTAATAGCACGCAAAGCCCTGCCGGCATAACCCATATCCTCTAACTTAAAACTAGAGCCTGATTTGTCCAATAGGCGAATTACTACCTGTTCACCCCAAACAACTGGCGATATTGCAATCCTTAAGTCAACTTCTTTCGCCCCGACCATTACAGTAAACTGGCCGTCCTGAGGTTTACGGTGTTCATCAATTTTTAGGTTTGACAAAATTTTTACACGTGACACTAAGGCGGCCTCAACAGATTTAGGCAGTTCCATTACTACCTTTAAGACGCCATCAACTCGACAGCGTACCACTACTTTATCTTCGGCCGGTTCAATATGGATGTCGGATGCTCTTGAACGCTGAGCATACTCTAATAGCTGACTAAGTATTTTGGAAATCGGTGAATCTTGACTGATTACTTGCGCATTTGATGAAAGCTTCGGTTTATCATCTTCGTTAATTTGATCTAAGCCTTCGGCACTATCTAAATGATATTGTGCCAAAACATTGTTAATGCCCGACTCGCTAGCCACATAAACTTTAATAGTACGGCGAATTGAATTAGATAAAAAGTCAACCGCCTGAACATTATTGGCGTCAAGCATAGCCACAGCTAGCAGTTTAGTGTTGCCCTCTACCGTCTCGCCTAAGGGGACAGCCATAAAACGTTGCGCTGTATCCATAGGGATTAAGCTAAGTATTTTGGCATCAATAATGGCGTGAGACAGATTAACATACGGCATACCAGAAGCTATAGCAGTTGCTTCAGCTAATTGTTCATCATTAATTAAATTTTCACGAATTAAATAGCTAAAAAATGGCTCCTTAGCCTCTTTTGCTTTTTTTCTAGCTTCCTCTAGAGCGTCAGATGTAATGATGTTTTGTTCTAAAAAAAAGTCTTCAACTTTCTTTTGAACAGCATTAGTTAAAATTGGCACTTAGCGCCCCCCAAGAGTAAACGGCGATTGATTACTCTGCTCGCCAATTAAAGTGCGGACTGTTGGGTTGATAGCAGAACTATTAAAAACTTCTTTACTCGGCTCATCTATATCTGGCCTAATTATTTCAGCAGTTGGTACAGTCTGAGTATCATTTTTAGGATTAGGCAATATGGCTCCTATAATTAGATAACCAAAAAAACCAGTCATACCAATAATTAAAATCACTAACGCCCAGTCAGATTTTTTCATGGATTAACCCCCTTAGACCCCATCTGCCAATTAACCTTTGGTGAATAATAAGTAATAGCACGAATAGTAGCTAATAATTTATCGTCACTGCCCTCTATATTGACCGACGACACGACTACTGGCCTAATAGTCAATTCAATATCCTTTAAAACTTCTTGTATAGTCTGGAAAGTTCCACCCACAGTGATAGTAAAACTGATCTCTTTAGCTTTAGGATAAACCGTTGACTCTGCACCGCCATCCGACTGCATATTAGAAGAACCTAGGGCAACAGCATCATCAACCACAGAAATTTGTTCAATATTGACACCAGAGCGATAAAGCACCTTTTTTTGCAAAGAAGAGCCTAGAGCAGCGCGATCATCCTCTGTAGGCAAGGCATCTAAAACTACTTGGTATACTGTACTGTCATCTTCTTTTAGGTTTACTAAGTTTAATTGCTTATTGGTTTGCATAGCATTAATTGAACTTTTTAGGTCATTAATTGACTGAATATTATCGTGCATAATTTTTTCAGTCTTAGCCAACTCGCCATTAACCTTATTTTGATAGTTAATACGTTGAATTAAATTGTTACCTATCAATAGGCAAACCGTCATAGCGCATGCCGCTACAGCCACCCAAATTAAAACTTGATTTTTAGTACTTTCGATCTGTTGCCTTTTTCTAGCACCAGCAAATAACTTCGGTTTAATCATTTACTGTTCCTCGATTCCTGCTATTGGCATCAGATTTACGTGCGCTACCATTAAACATCTTGGGGGCATTGCGATCGCCATCTGAAGTCATACTATTGGGGACAGACACCTTTATATCTTGGCTATCCCAGCTAAATATCGCCTCATTGTAAATAAGATCTAATGTAAAACCGACAACTTTAACAGAGCTATTTTCGCCACTATCTGATCGCTCCTGTCTATCAGTAATGGTTGCCTCTTTTAAAATTACATCTTTAAACATCTTCTCTTTAACCGTATTATTTTTTTGCACATCCTTAGAACTATCACTGCTGCCTTTGTAATACTCGATCTGAGCTTGACCAAGTGTAGTCTTGTAGGTATCGAGCGCCTCAAAACTATCAACTTGACCAGATAAGGTAATGTGCGCGCCCAGTTCAATTGAAGAGCTATCGTCAGCTGAGGCAATCTGCATAGAATTTAACACTACGTTATTTGGGGCGCTAGGATTTAGCTGTTGAATATAGCCAAAAATCCTAGAGAAGATTGGCTGTTTAGATTTTAGGCTTTCAATCTGGCTCAGCTGATTTTGGACAGTTAAATAAGAATCTAGTTGACCATTCTTTTTGATATTCATAATTGTTGCCTTATCCCGATTAATGTTGCCCTGCTTTATACCTTTGTCAATTTGCTGAGCACCCATAACACCACCTAGAATAAGCAATAAACCAACTGACGACACTGCCACGATAATACAGATGAATACCACAAAATTACGCTCTAACTGAGCTTTTATAAACTCTTTTTTAACATCAGGCAATAAATTTAGACTAATCATATCAAAACTATATATCTTGCCTTTCAGCTAAACCTACTGACACAGCAAACGATGCGCTTAGGGGTGCTAAACCTGATTGCATTTCTACTGGAACATTAACATGCTGCCAAGGGGTAGATATTTGTGTAGTTATATTGGCTTTTTTTGCAATAAATTCTGGCATTCCAGGTAGTAAGGCGGCGTAGCCACTTAACAAAGCGGAGCCAATCCCGATCTTTGGGTATCTGTTAACAAAAAATTTTAATGATTTAATTATTTCAACGCCGAATTGATCTAATACTGACTGAACGGATCGATTAATCTTCCCCTCTAAATTTTTGGGGTCAATGCCAAATTTTAATATAATTCCCTCAGATTGGCTGGGGTCAATCTGTAGATTTTGTGAAGTTAATCGAATTAAAGTCTGTAGACCGATCGGAATTGAGCGAATTAGTCTAGGTGCGCTCCCTAAGGTTACAATCAAATCAGTTGAAGTCGCGCCCATATCGATAATAATGCGCCCATCTTGCACTCCATCGGGTAATAAAGCACGTGTAATTGCCAAGCTATCGGGCTCAATAGCTATAACATTTAAGCCGATAGACTCCAATAAATCTAATCGTGATTCAGTAAAAGTATTTTGCACACTGGCTACCAACACTTCTGTAGTTTGGTCGTCAGATGGTGACTTACCAATAATCGCCCAATCAATTTTAGCCTCATCAGCACGCATAGGCACATAATTTTCTGCCTGATATTTAATCGTAGCATTAAGCTCAGCACTAGAAATGGTTGGAACATTAACAACGCTAGCAAACATACGATTAGAAGGTATTCCAATAGCGACATTATTAGTTTTAATATCAGATGTGCCTATAACCTCTTTAATAGCGCTACATAACGCCCGTCGATCATGTTCAGCAGTAGATTCACTCAAACGTGAATCGATTTCTTTTACACCATAATGCTTAAGATCCCAGCCACTACCTGAGTGGCTAAGTTCAACCACCCTTAAAGCAGTAGTGCCTATATCTAGAGCAAAGAAGCTGCCCACCGACTTCCTAAATTTCATATCCGCTTATGATTATATATATTTTTAATCTATTTATCAATATCCCCATCAATCATCCTTTGGCACAAACAGACCACTTGGTCTAGCCTCCCA
>CAMXZF010000017.1 GCA_947253405.1 uncultured Candidatus Saccharibacteria bacterium
CTCGGAGATGTGTATAAGAGACAGACCGTTAGCTCTAGTAATACACCTCTATCGTCAGAAATACGATTAACCTTAACCTCGTCAGGATTATCGACTAGTTGTTTTACTACATACTCGATAAACTGCTTTTCCATCACCGTCCCTCCTAGTTTAAAAGCTACCCAAATTTTAGCAAAAAATAGCTCTACTTGCAAACTAGTTTAGAAAATCTATAGTAAAATATTAATCATTGATGTCTAGTGTAATTAAAAGCAAAAAAGAGGCGTTTTTAAAATTTATATTATCTAGTTATGGCGCTTTTACGTTAGGCGCAATTATTGGCTTTTTGGTATTTCTTAGTCTGTTTGGTTTAGATGTCGTTAATATTTTTTTTACAGACTGGATTTGGAATAGATCATTCCATGATACTGCGCAGCATTTTATCGGTTGGCAGTTTTTTGCCAATGATAGTAGTGGTGCCATTATTAATGGCCTAGCCTATCCGCATGGTCTGCCTATTACATTTATGGATTCTATACCGCTGCTGGCATTTATCTTTAAAGCTATGGGCTTTGGCTCTGATATACAATATTTTGGCATTTGGTCGTTAATTTGTTTTATATTAATGGGCGGTTTATCGGCCTTGATTGCTCGCTGGTTATGGTTAAAACTATGGCCACGCAGTAAAACTAAACTAGATAATTTTACTCAAGTTGCTTTTATTGCTAGTGTCGCTCTAATTTTTAGTATGAGTCCGATGGTTATCGCTCGAACAATGTATCATTCGGCTTTGGCTGGTCAATGGTTAATATTGCTGGCTTTTTTACTAATTATTAAAAGTTCTAAATATCAGAAATGGTGGCAATTTTCCTTAGTGTGGTCAAGTGTATTAATAGGCGCCTTGTTGATTCACCCTTATTTTCTTCCTATGCTAAGCGCAATGATGCTTGTGGCGCTTATTAAAGCGTTTCAAACTAATAAATTTTGGCCAAACGGTCTTTATAAGATTATCGCAAGTATTGCCTTGCCGATAATTAGTGCCGGCATAGCGTTTTATTTAATTGGCGGCTTTAGCCTGGGTTCTGGGGCTGAAATATATGATTTAGAAGAAAAAGGTTTTAATTTGCTTAGCTTTTTTAATCCCCTAGGTTACTCAAAAATACCATCTTTTTCTAATCGTTCATCTTCGCCAGAAACAATGATGTGGCTAGGTGTGGGTATTTTGATTATAGCGATAGCTAACTTGGCTTTGCTATTCAGTAATGGTGGCAGACTACTTTCTAAGCTTAGGTCTTTAGTGGTTGATAAGAAAATTAAATTTAGTTTAGTTTTGGTAGTGCTTTTACTTTTGCTAATATTTGCTGTAGGTCCAAGAGTAGATTTAGGTCCGATTAGCTTATTTAGTTACGCTGTACCAAATAAGATTTATGAATTGTGGACGGCTTTTCGCGCTGCTGCGCGCGAAGCCTGGCCATTTTATTATGCCTTTATCTTTGCTGTTATAGCTTTATTTGTTTGGCTAGTTAAAAAACGCTTTCGCTTATCTATGGCTATAAAAATTATAATAGTCACTTTGCCGCTAGCTGGCGTAATTCAGTTTTACGATATTTATCATAGTTCGGCAGTTACCGAAAAAAGATTAAGCACCTTAAAGGCAGTCCAGTCGAGCCATAATTTTAAGCCGCTCAACCTTAATACTATCTATAAAAAACAAAGACATTTGATTGCTTTAGATGACGATTTTCGCGGCGATCAGTCAGGAACATATAGGATTGCTAGGACGGCTCTTGTTTATAATGGGCTATCCTTAAATAGCGGATTTTTTGCAAGATTGCCAAAACAAGTTAAATTAGAGCAAGCTGATTGGCGCCATAGAGTGAAAAATTGTGCAATCAAGTCAAGTGACACTGACCTAAATATATTTTTTACAAAAAATAGAAGCTTAGCTAATCAAGTTGTTAATTGCAAGAATGGCTTAAAAATTAGCAATGCTGATGGCTTCTATTTAATATATAGATAGAAATGGTAAAATAATAGTAATATGCGCAAAGATAACGATGTAAAATTAAGTGTAAACACAGGAACTTTTGTTCGCTTTTGGTTGGTAATATTAGGCTTTGTCCTATTAGCTGGGATAGTTTACCTGGCCCGCTTCCCATTAATATTACTAGCTATATCATTCTTTTTGGCGTTAGTTTTAAATCGACCAGTTAGTTTTATTGCCCGCTATTTACCTGGAAAATCACGAGCAATTGCAACGTTTATATCGTACATTATAATACTAATAGTCATTGGCGCACTCTTGTTCGCTGTGGTACCGATCTTTGCTAAACAGATTTCCAATTTCGTTACCAATTTACCAGATACGATTGACCAATTTAAGGGTGACTCTTCTTGGCTAAACGACATTCTACACCGCTATAATTTAACTGCTCAGTTTAACGATTGGTTAAACGACACTCAAAAGCAAATTGGTGCCACTATTAACAATCTAGGTGCATCAGCCGCTTCGATGCTATCTAGTACATTTAATATTTTGTTTAATCTATTTCTAGTTATGATACTAACTTTCTTTATGTTAGTAGAAGCGCCTTCTTGGGAAGAAAAGTTTTGGCGCTTAGTATATAAGAACGAAAATCGTCGTCGCCATCACAAGCTAGTTGCTAAACAGATGTATGATGTAGTTAGCGGTTATGTATCAGGTCAAATAACTGTAGGTCTAATTAGCGGTACTCTGACTGCTATCTGCGTGGCTGTATTGTCTTTAATATTTAATTTCGACATTATGTTAGTTTGGCCAGCTTGGATAACTATATTCCTTATGGTTTTTGTGCCGATGTTTGGCGCTTTTATTGGTGGTGTAATTGTTGGCTTAATGTTGGCAATATACTCGTTACCAGCCGCAATTGTATATGCGATTTATTTTGTCATTGAGCAGCAAATCGAAAACAATATTATTCAACCGCGCATTCAGTCAAAGCATATGGATATATCAGCTCTATTGGTATTAGTGTCAATTACTGTAGGTTTGCAAGTCGGTGGCTTATTAGGTGCGCTAGTATCAATACCGGTAGCTGGCTGTATAGTAGTGCTAATACGAGATGCATTAAAAATACGTGACAAACAAACTGAAAACGTAACGAGTGGTGAAAGTTATCAAATTGCAGATAATGCCCCAGTCATTTTTACTGAGGCTGATCGAGAGTTTATTGGCTTACCTATTGTACATATGTTAGATGACGAAGATGGCCCCCATCATAAACCTAGAGGAAAAAAGGTTAGGTCTTTGAAGAAAAAACCTTAAACCCTTGAAAAGCTAAAGCACTTTTGTTAAAATTATTTTAATTAAATTATTATTAAGGTGGGGAGATAATGAACGATAATAATCCTTTTAGGCCAACGCTAGCGCAACCAGCTGACGATAGCGCTCTAGCTACAGATCCAGCAGCTGATAATTTTCTAGATAGTCCAGTCGATAATAGTCAAGGGAACTTTAATGCACCTGCGGTGTCATTAGACAATATGGTTGCCCCTAGTGATGGCGACAATGCCAACCCAGTTAATTTTAATAATAGTGACTATGGTGTTAATGGTATGACTAGTCAACCAGATCAGGCTAACCAGTTGAGTAATGCTACACCCGATTCCAACTACCTCAATAGTACTACTGAAGCTGGAGCTAACCAGTTGGATGGTAATCCCACCGCCGATGTATCTGTAGATAATAATAATCAACCTGAATCTGAAGCCGATGTGATTAATTCAGCCGATGATGCAAAAACTAACCCCACCAGCCATATGCTTAATCAGCTAAGTAATCAAGCTGATAATAGCAATGAGCCGATTGATATTGCGCCTAAAGGCAAACAGTTGACCATATCACTTTTAACGATAGTGTTTTGCGTTTTATTTGTTATCAGCACCGCTTTAGCTATATTCTTCTTTATTAAAAATAATCAAAATGCTTCCGAGTTAGCTGATACTAAAGCTAAGTTAGAAGAAATTAGTGACAAAAATGGTGACTCTAGCACTTCAACACGTAAAACTTCTAGTCAATTTGATGCTTTGCAGGATAAAATTGCCGATCTAACCAAAAAGGGCGAAGAAAAGCAAAAGCTACTTGATGAGAATAAAAAATCAATTGACGCTCTCACTAAAGACAAAACTGATTTAACTGCTAAGCTAAACGAGGCTCAAAAGAAAATTAGTGCTGATTCTAACCTCAATAAAAACGTCAACAGCATGATCACAACACTCTGTACTAACGAGTCTTATAAAGACTCAGCTGCCTGTGTCGCTAATAGACCAAACAATAGTCAGCCCAGTGGCGAACAGCCACCAGCTGCTGAATAATTCTAACTAGTAAAAGCTAGTATATAAAATAAGTTCAAAGCTAGATTGCCTATAAGCCGGGTTTTGTCTAGGGTAATCATCTATCTAAATATTGCGTCGCCGCAACACTTTAGCGGATTAAACGGTTGGTCAACGAGCCGCTGATATTCCAACCTCCTTGCAGTCAACAGGGTTTACCGCCTCCACATGTCACCATGTGTCGCTGTGGGCTCTTACCCCACTCTTTTCACCCTTACCTATTAAAATAGGCGGTTTTGTTTCTGTGGCACTTTCCCTAAGGTCACCCTTGGTTGTCGTTAACAACTGTTGTTGCTCTACACTGCCCGGACTTTCCTCTCGTATACCTATAGTAAACCAGCGATTACCCAGCAATCTAGCTATTATTTATTATATCTATAAATTCACTAATCGTCTAATCAAAAATAATTATTTTAAAACTTAAAAGACCCCCAGCATTATAGGTGGGGGTCTTTTGCTATGTAAACTATGTTAGCGGTTGCGAGCTAGGCCCAATCTAATTTGCATAGTCTTCTCAGCTTTACGCTGATCGCGTAATATCGCTGAATTACGACGCTCTCTTTTGCTTTGAGGCTTACTAAAACGCTGTGCAGCCTTAGCCTTAGCAATTACGCCTGACTGTAAGACACGACGATTAAAACGGCGAAGAAGGTTTTCGTTAGCTTCGCGGGCGTCTTTCCTCTTTACTGTAATCATATAGCTATATATACTAGCAAATAAACGATTATTTTACAACTTTTTTAATCTGCAATTTAACCTTTATGCCGTTAACTTTAGCTTCTTCTTTATGGGTAGAGCTAGACTGATTCAGATCAAGCTGTTTGTTAAGACTAATGGCTAACGTTTCAGCTTGTATTAGCTTACCCCATTCTTTTAATGTTGTTTCGACATCTTTGTTATCAGAAGCTATAGCCAGATCAATTCGATCGTTAATATTCAAATCAGCGTTTTTCCGACTTTTTTGTACTACGCGAATTATTTCACGAGCCAGACCTTCGCGCTTAAGTTCCGGCGTCAAGGTTTTGTCGATCTCTACCCAACTATCAATAGCCTTTTTATCTTCGGGATTGATTGAGCTAGCATCGTTACTTAAGTAAGTAGCTAAATCTTCAACCCAATTAATACGTTTGACATTTAGCTCTTCGGCAATAATCTTTTCATAGTATTTAGGTAAACGCTTTCCAGAGTAGCTAGCAAAAGACAGTGGCTGACGAATCTTTATCTGCTTTTCCTTAGTAGATTCATTTTGTCGCATCCTTAAAGCTAAGCCGTTAGTAATTAATGTACGTGCCCGCAACATGTCAGACAAAACCTTTTTATCTACTGGGTTGTCTTTAGGGTAATCTAGTAAATGAACTGATTCGCCGCCAGTTAATTTAGTATATAGCTCTTCGGATAAAAATGGCACAAACGGGGCTAAAACTATACTTAATCTAACTAGTGTATAATGTAAAGTTTTGTAAGCCTGTTCTTTATCGTCATCATCTTCGCTTTTCCAAAAACGGCGACGGGAGCGGCGTACAAACCAATTACTAGCATCATCTATAAAAGGAATTACTTCGGATAAAGCTTCAGGAATATTATATTTATCCATCATATTCTCAATATGTTCAGACAGTTGGTGCACCCGTGAAACAATAAATTTATCTAGTGGGTTTTCTAAGTCATTTAAATCTATTGAAGGTACAGGTTTTCCATTATATTCCCAGCCATCAACTGATGCGTACATAGTAAAGAAATCATACATATTCCAGATCATAGCTAGCTTACGGGCAATATCACTGACATCCTTATCTTGTAGGGCGAAATCTTCACCATTTAATAGTGGCGAGCTTAATAAAAGAAAGCGCAGCGAATCGGCGCTATATTGATCCATCAATACGTTTGGATCAGTATAATTGCCAAGCGATTTACTCATTTTACGGCCATCATTACCGGCAACTACACCAGTGGTTATAACATTACGATAAGCATTTTTATTGGCATTTTCTGCTTTCTTATCTTTGCCAAAAGAGCCATTTTCGGCTAAAGCTGTATTAACTACGTGAACATAATAAAACCATGCTCTAACCTGGCCAATATATTCAACAATGAAATCAGCCGGATAGTTCTTTTCAAATTTGTCCTTATTTTCAAAAGGGTAATGCAGCTGAGCAAATGGCATTGATCCAGACTCGAACCAACAATCTAGCACCTTGTCTATTCTAGTAAAGACTTCGCCGTCTAGCATGCCATATTGTTTTTTGATGGCTAGATCTAACTTGTCTGCATAAATTTTAATTTTATCTACCCATGGCCGGTGATAATCCTTCAATCTTTTACCGCTTAGCTTTTCAAGTTCGTCATAAGATCCCACGACAATTACCGTGCCTTTATCACCTTTCCAAACTGGCATAGCAGATGCCCAAAACCTGTCTCTACTTAAGTTCCAGTCAGGTGCTTGATCGATGTTTTTTGCAAATCTACCATGCTTTAGGTGTTCGGGAAACCAATTAATATTCTCATTTTGCGCTAACATTAATGACTTAGAGCTTTTAATATCAAAAAACCATGACGGTATCGCTCGATACATAATACGCTGTTTAGAGCGCGGATTAAACGGATATTCATGGCGTATATATTCAATTCGCCAAATTTCGCCCTTTTCCTTTAGGTCTTTGGCAATAAACTTATTGTTCGACCAAACTTCTCTACCTTTATAAATCGTGTCGAAATAATAGCCGTTATCATCTATAACATGAAAGGCTTTAATGCCAATTTGTGCACAAAAGTCAAAGTCATCTTCGCCATAGGCCGGAGCAATGTGAACTATACCAGTACCAGATTCGTTAGAAACAAATTCGGCAGCATATACGTGATGCATATTTTTTCTAGTTAAGTCATCTTCAGGATAAGTTGAGCCTACATTTAAATGATTGTAAGCTAGCCCAACTAGCTCTTTGCCTTTAAACTCTTTAACAACTTTATAATTAAGCGGTTGGTTTCTATCGTCTTTAAAAACTCCGTCCAATAAATCTTTAGCAACAATAAAATGCTCATTATCACAATTAACAAGCACATATGTTAAGTCAGCGCTAACGGCTAAAATCATGTTAGCTGGCAGCGTCCATGGCGTAGTTGTCCAAGCCAGTAAACAAGTGTCCTTTGGGGTATCTAACTTTTTTTGGCTATCGGTAGTTAATTTAAATTTAACATAGGCGCTAGGATCGGTAACTGTTTGATAGGCATCGTTATCCATCGTTACTTCCGCTTTACTTACTGGCGTAGCAAAACGGGTGTCGTACATTAGTACTTTTTCGCCTTCATAAATTTTACCGGCTTGATAAAGCTCTTTAAATGCCCACCAGACACTTTCCATATAATTAGAATCCATGGTTCGATAGGCGCCACTAAAGTCTACCCAGCGACCAATTCGATCGATAACGCCCTGCCAAGTTTCACTATTGGCTATCATAGAGTCTCTAGCGGTTTCAATATATTTCTCTAAACTAATAGTTGGCAAAATTTCACCTTTTTTATCCAGTGGAGCAGGCTGATTTTTATCGACAATAATTTGCCTACGGTCAACAATACCCAACTGCTTTTCTACAAAATTTTCCGCTGGTAGACCATGGCAGTCCCAACCCCAACGGCGTTCAACGCGCTTGCCTTTCATAGTCTGATAGCGCGGCACCGCATCTTTAATAATAGAACTTAGCAATGTGCCATGGTGTGGCACACCAGTAATAAATGGTGGTCCGTCATAAAATACATAGCTATTGGCTGGATCACGCATCGTAATTGAGCGCTCAAAAACTCGCCCCTTTTTCCATTTTTTTATCCAGTCTTTTTCATATTCAATAGCCCTTCGGCGCGACTTTGCCTTAAATTTCATTCTATCCTTTCGAAAATTTAATACTAAAACAGTAAAGCTTGCTAAATATTATAGCACTAGGACTAAGCCCCCAGGCTAAATCAGGATTCCGATGTGAATATTTTTAAGCCACAATACTTATAGGCTATAATATCAGTATGTATTTTTATGAGGTAGCGATTAGTGGAAAACAGGGAAACTTTAAAGAAAACCCAGTTTACAATAGCGATAAGCCTCTAGCTCTAAATAGCCTTGTATTAGTAACTTTTGCAAACACCAAAGCTATTGGTGTAATTATTAAGAAAGTTAATAAGCCAAAATTCCCTACTAAGCCTGTTTTATCTGTTCAATTTACTAAGCCTTTACCAAAACATTTAATTAGTCTAGCTGCTTGGTTGGGTGATTTTTATGGATCAAATAATGGCAATGTCTGGCAAATAATTATACCTTCTAGGCTAAAATCTAAACTAAGCAAGATTCAGCCCATTACAATTAAATATCAAAAAAATACGCCTATTAAATTAAATCAACAACAATTAAAAGCGATCGAGCAAATAGACAAAGCTCCAGCTGGAACATTTGTATTGCATGGTCGCACTGGTAGTGGTAAAACTGAAGTGTATAAGGCTCTTACTGAAAAGACCATTAAGTCTGGACGCTCGGCTATAATCTTAGTACCAGAAATATCTCTAACTACTCAATTAACTGACGAATTCTCTACTCAATTTAAAAATGTTGTTGTCATTCATTCTAGGCTAAAAGATAGCGAACGCAAACAAATTTTCTCTAAAATACTTTTGTCTACTCAGCCACTAGTTATTATTGGCGCTCGCTCGGCTTTATTTTCGCCAGTTAAAGATTTGGGTTTAATTGTTATTGATGAATGCCACGAGCCATCATATAAGCAAGAGGCTTCACCGCGCTATAGTGCCATTACGGTAGCAGCTAAAATCGCCGCTTTGACTAAATCTAAGCTTGTTTTAGGATCGGCAACGCCATTAATTACAGATTATTATTTAGCAAAAAAATTAAATCGCCCAATTATTAAAATGGATCAGCTAGCCATTAATAATGCCATAAAACCAGAGGTTTTTATTATCGATTTAACTAAAAGATCTAACTTTAATCGGCGTAGTTATTTATTTAGTGACAAACTTTTAAAGTCTATAGAAAATGCAATTAGATCTGATCAACAAGTTTTACTATTTCATAATAGGCGTGGCTCGGCTAGTATGAGCATTTGTGAAGATTGTGGCTATATTGCTAGTTGCCCAAAATGCTTTCTACCCTTAACTTTACATGCGGACGAATTTATACTTCGATGTCATTTATGCGGTTACAGGCAATCACCAGCACTAGTCTGCCCTGAATGCGGTGGAGTAAATATTATTAATAAAGGTGTTGGCACTAAAAAAATTGAGGCTGAAGCTAAAAAGCTATTTCCTGATATAGAAATTGCACGCTTTGATAGTGATACTCCCAATAATAAAGCTTTGCATAATGTCTTTAATAAGATCAAATCAGGCGAAATTAATATTATTATTGGCACACAAGTGATTGCCAAGGGGCTTGATTTACCTAACTTAGCAGTAGTTGGTATCGTACAAGCCGATGCTGGTTTAGCGTTGCCGGATTTTTCTGCAAGAGAGCGAACTTTTCAATTAATATCACAAGCCATAGGAAGAGTTGGTAGATACAACAAAAAGACTACCGTTATAGTGCAAACTTATCAGTCAGATCATGAAATTATAAAATTTAGCGCTAGCCAAGACTACGATAATTTTTATAAATCTGAAATTAAGCGTCGCCAATTAGGACATTTCCCACCCTTTAGCTATCTTCTAAAATTACAATGCAGTTATAAAACTGAGCAAGGCGCCATTAAAGCTTCGACTAGATTAGCTAATTTATTAAAAAATACCTATGGTGATAGTATTCGCCTGCTGGGGCCATCACCATCACTATATGAGCGTCGAGGCAGCAACTATCATTGGCAAATCGTTGTGCGATCATCAAAACGTTCTAATTTAAGTAAAATTGCCAATAGCTTAATTGGCAGTAAGTGGCAAATAGAGCTTGATCCTTATAGCCTGCTATAATATAAGCCATGGCTTCCGAATATACACGTAAAAATATTATTACTCTACCAAATAGCAATCTTAGAAAGCGTAGCTGCCGAGTCACTACTTTGGATAAAAAAACTCTACAAATTATTGACGATATGTTAGCTGCTACGTTAGATTGGGAAAATTCGCGCCCACATGAAGTGGCGGTTGCTTTAGCGGCTATTCAAATTGACTACCCAATTAGAATTGTAATCGTTCGAGAAGACTTTGATGATAAAGAAAATAAAAATTTTACTGTTTTAATTAACCCCGAAATTGTAAAGTATGAGGGCGATATCACTTATGAAGAAGAAGGTTGTCTATCAGTTAAAGATATCTACGGGAAAGTACCTCGTTATTCAAAAGTGCGTGTTCGGGCGATCGATATTAATGGCAATAAAGTAAGATTTAAATCTCCTAATCCATTTATTGCACGAGTCCTACAACACGAAATCGATCATACTAATGGCATTTGTTTTGTTGATCATATTAAAGATAATAAAGATGCTTTTTCTATACTAGCAAAAAGTGGTGAACTTAAGCCTTATCCTTATGAAAAAGTTTTAAGCTCTGGAATTCTAACGCAAGAGGATTAATGTTTAGATGCCTATAAGAGTCATTTTTTTTGGTACTGACGATCTAGCAATTCCCACACTAGAGGCATTAATAAATAGCGGCAACTATAATGTAATAGCTGTAGTTACTAAGCCAGACAGTATAAAAGGGCGCGGACACAAAAAGTCTAGTCCTAAGATCGCTAATATTGCTCG
>CAMXZF010000018.1 GCA_947253405.1 uncultured Candidatus Saccharibacteria bacterium
CTATGCAAACTAGCAGTATACCAGCCGCTAATCAATCAGCATTTAACCCTGTAAGTGCTACTGATCCAAATTCTATTGTAGGCGGATCACCTAAACCTATGCCAAACACACCAATGAATGTGCCAACTATAGAGTCAAGTCCAGAGAATAGTAGCTATAATGATGCTATCCAAGAAGCCGCTAATATATCACAAAACCTTTTAGGGGATAGCGAGCCTGCACCTATGCCTTCTAATGCCCCCCTACCCAATCTAGACCAAAAGACTACTAACACTAACCCGACTCAGGCAGCTACTAATGACACCTTGAGCCAGCCAGTAACACAATCTATTGCGCCAGCTAATGGTGTCAACCAGCCAGTACAACCAAACAATGGCATAAGCCAATCGGCACAACCAATTCAAGCAACTAGTAATAATGTGACTTCAGAGCAAAATTTATCACCAAAACCAGAGACCCAAGATCCAGCGAGTCCAATAATCAATATTGACGAACTACTGGCTAGTAGCGGTCAAGCCAATATAAACGACAACGGCAATATACCCCCAAGCACCGCCAATACCGTTAATTCGACCACTTTTCCCAATAGTCTATAATATAACTTGTGATTGTCAGGATAAATAAATTTATCGCCCGCTACCACGGCGTATCGCGACGCCAGGCTGATGAGATGATTCAAAGCAAAGCCGTTATGGTTAACGGCGAGCCGGCTGTTATTGGTCAATTAATTAATGATGATGCCGATATAATAAAAGTTAACGGCCAATCCGTTCAGAAAAATTTAAGACATACCGTATTATTGCTAAATAAACCGGTAGGTTACATTTGCTCTAGAAATGCCCAGTCTAAAAAAGCTAAAACTGTCTATGATATATTGCCCACCAAATACAAAAACCTCAAAACAGTTGGCCGATTAGATAAAGATTCATCCGGCTTAATACTGCTTACCGACGACGGAGACTTAGCTCATCGCCTTACACATCCTAAATTTAAAAAAATAAAAATCTACTTAGTCAAATTAGATAAGCCATTGACGCCACTTCATCAACAAATAATAGCAGATTTTGGTATCAACCTAGATGATGGCATATCTAAATTAGGTCTAGAAAGGTTAGATGATAATAGGTGCGAATGGCGTATAGCTATGGACGAAGGACGTAATCGCCAGATTAGGCGAACATTTAGCGCACTTGGCTATAGAGTTACCAAGCTACATCGCACCAACTTTGGCAGCTATACCATCAACGAATTAAAGCCTGGTCAATATCAAATCACCTAAAAGCTTAGCGTTATATAATTACGCCTATTGGAAACATCCAGCTAAATATAACTAAACTAAAAGATAACGCAAACCCCAAATTGCGGCTAAATTTTATTGAATTAAACATCAAAATAATCACCGCCAAAAATGCTCCTATAGGTAGTAGCAAATGAGACATGTCGCCACCCAGTCTAACCCAAACAATGCTAAGAACTCCGACTAGCACTAGCCGAAATATATCTATAGCGTAGGCTATTTGATTTTTGCGTATCTCGCGATCTAAGTTTCTACCATTTATCTTTGGCGATGTCTTAACTACCCTACCAGAGCCACGCGTAGTGCGCTTTTTATACCATATCCTTTGCTTCATACTCTAGAGAAAACTAGTGTATTATAGATTATAATTATTTTATCTTAATAATTTATTTGATAGTGCTAATTATTTTTTAGTTTCTGATGCGTTTACAGCCTCAGAATTTGCCTGAAGCTTTAAGTTACGATTAACTACCAAAAATAACAACACGCCTACCAGCAATGCTACCAACGACACACTAACCATGCTTATGGCATAACCACCAATCTGAATATAAGCGCCGCTATTTGGAGCTTTCATGTTGCTATCTGAGCTTACGTTGCCAGATGGTTGCCCTGATTGCTGCTGATTACTAGAGTTATTCCCGTTGTCGTTGTTAGTATTATTTTTAGAATTGTCTTCTGGCTTGGTTGGTCCTGGTATAGGTGATGGAATTATAGCCTTATAATTGATTTTGGCATTGGCGCGACCAGTTTCACCCTTGTGATCTTTGTTGCCTGCAGCTAGTATAGCAATATCGTAAAGACCAACATTTTCCGGTAAGTCAAATTCGCCAATAGTTGGATTATCTTTCGTGACGTCACCTTCCCACAAAACTTTGTTTTTATAAACAAATTTAACGTGGGAATCTTGATCAGTCTTAACGGTTATAGTGTTATGGGCATTATTTGTCTCAGCAATATCACCAGCCTTATAGCTTTTGCCGTTAATTTTTTCGACCAATAGGTTTATGGTATCCTCAACAGTAATTGATATCTCTTGGTCTGAAGTGGTACTATTGGCCGCTAAAGCTGGTAAACTCGTAGATAGACTAACGCTAGACAATACTGCCAATGCTAGAGCCAAGGCTGTCATGCTTTTAAGTGTTTGTTTTTGTTTTGACATTATTATTTCCTTCCTTTTTTGTTTGTAGTTTTAGGCTTTTTACTAGATGCTTGAGGTGAACCAATGTTCAAAGCGATAAACGCTATAAGCGATGCGGCGCCAATAGTTAATAATGCAACCACCCAAATTGGAATTGCTATAACTAGACTTGACTTGGTGGTGGGCTTACCATTGATTACTACCATTTGCTCTACGTTATAAATACCGACTTTAGCTTGAGGCCACTCCGGTGAGAATTCGCGACTAGTTTCTGGATAAACACTATAGGATTGTTTGGGCGATTTAAATACCTCGCGACCATTAAGAGCACTCTTTACTGTCATTTGATATTGCACAGAAGCACCGATGTTACCATTGTTTTTAACTACAAATGACGTTCTCATCGGTGACTCTGGTTGATACTTTGAAATATTAATCTTTTCTAATTTGGCGTCTTCTTTGGTTTTGCCGTCAACCATACGAGCACTTATAACCATGCCAGCGCGCGCCGATGACTGTACACCTGTAGTCTTAGCTTTACCAACCTCGGTGGCGGCAAACAGGGTTGCGTACTGCATTCCGCCCGGAACATTATCTTTAGGTACGTTAATCGTGTAATTAACTATGGCGCTGGATTCGGGTTCTAAATCATATTTAGATTTTTCGACCTTAATCCAGTTAGTCATCAGACTGTACTTAGTAGGATCGTTGTAATCAGGCCTATCGTATCGATCACCTTTTATAACATAAGATGCCGGTTCAACGGTCATAGTTACTTTATTTTCACTAGTATTTCTAATGGTCATTTGACCACTATATACTTCGCCGTTTTTTAGCTCTAAGGTAGTAGTTGCTGGTGATATTCTAATGCCAGCAAATGGCTTAGGGCTATCAGCAGCGGTAACTAGTTTCGCGCCGAATAGAACCGTAGCACCCATTGCCAAAGTTAACATAAACAAACTGACGAGTCGCTTTAACTTGTTTGTATATTTCATTAATTATTGCCTCCTAAAATATATCGAACTTTGGCTAATGTTATTAACCAAATGAGTTGCTCGAACTCGTTTAAATTAAATCCGAGCAACTTATTGGCTAGTAACCTATTGGTTAACAGTTAATGTGTAGGTAACTACATCGCTATATGTACCAGCAGCAGTATCAGCGGCAGTAGCTACACCGAAACTAACGGATGCATCTTTACCACCGGTAGTGCTCATGGAATCAATAGTGATTGGCGTTTCACTAGCTTTTGGAATAGCTTTCCAATCTTGGCCGACTTTAGCTGCCCAGCTAGCAGTGCCAGCAGTTGGTTGGCCGGCAGCTGTTGGGATAGAGGCTGAACCGTCTGCCTTTTTTAAGTTGGTATCATTATCTTTGTCTGCTAAGGTTAGTGACCAACCAGTTGGGTTGTTGCTAGTAATTTTAACTGTAGTCTTCATGTTGTCGCCAGTTTTTGCTTCTGGGGCGCCAACATTTTCAGTCACCTTGTCTTTAACGCCAGAGCCAGAGCCGTCAGTAAGGCCAATGCTGAGCTGACTATCAACTGTAACTTCTACAGTTTGATCCTTAGTTTGTGGATCAATAGCGTTAACAACTGGTGCTAACACAGTTGCTCCGACCAATCCAAAGGTTAAAGCGCCTACAGCTAGATAAGGCAATCCTTTAACAATTTTCATTCCCCTCCTTTATTTTAGGTTTTTATTTACTTCAGATATATATGTTTCATATATAACCTAACAATAATAATACTAGACTATTAATTATATTGCAAGTAGCTAATGCTTTTTTATTTTCAGAGGTAAAGCTAAAATAATTTAGCTAAACGTGTGTATAAATCGTCCGCCACACTTTTTCTAGTATTGCCATAAAGACCTATTGACCAGCAATCACTAGCAATAAACTCACGCACAAGATCAATAATCTGTTGCGCTTTGATTGATTTAATTCGATTAGGCATTTCAGCAAAATCATCAATCACATTATTGTAGAAATAGCGCGATCCCAAAAATCCAGCTAACTGGCTAGTCGTCTGCATGCCGATCTGATGTCTACCTAAACCATAAGATTTGGCCGCCTCAATATCTTCTGCATCAATAAAGCCGTTTTTTATTCTTTCAATTTCCCTTACTAATAAATTAATAACCGCCGCCAAATTGCTTTCATTAATCTCTGAGCCAAAGGACCAATCGGAGTAGCCGCAATCGAAAACGCTACTTTGTGACCACATATAATAAAGCAACCCTCTGCGTCTAGCCTCACCCTGCACCCTAGAATGTAAGCTGCCATTTAAGATGTAGTTCAAAATATTCATAGCTTGAATCTCAATATCATTAAGCTTGCGAGGAATCGATAAAGACAAGGCTAGTAATATACTGGGTACATCTTTACGTCTAACAACAAATGTCGGCGCACTCTTTAATTTGTCTTTCGGTAAACTTAAGCGCGCGCCAGGTTGAAGCTGAAAATCATCCAAGATATTATGTAGCTTCTCTAGTTTATCGCCACCAAAATCACCTGCAACTACAAATCGCATATTTTTGGCCGTATGCGTGCGCCTGTAGTGCTCTTTGATATCATCAAGGGTTACGTTTTTCATAGAATCCAAACCTTCTTGGATAGTTTTAATCGGATCACCCATAGCCTGCGCCAACCTAGGCCACAAAATTCTGCCTGGCTGAGATAAATAACCAGTCAGCTCACTACGCACGTTACCAAACTCACTCTTAAATTCATCTTCAATAAATTTTGGCGTCGCTACCGATAAGTGCTGTAGCTTTAAAATACGATCCCATTCAAAAGCAGCAGAAGTGGTTAGATAATTTAAGTATAACTCACCAGTAAAGGCATTATGATAAGCGCCATTTTTAGTAAACTCTAAATCATAGTCATGCGCTGAGGAGAAAAATTTATTCGCCCCAAAAGCCATGTGCTCCATGATGTGAGCTGTTTCTGATTTTTTGGCATAATCCTTGACATAGCGCGCACCAGCCCGGAAATTTATTTGACTAAACATCACTGGTGAATCAGGTACATTAACAATTAGGCCTTTACCGCCATTCTTTAGTTTATATTCTGTGACACTATATTTCATAATATTAATATTTACCCTTTTTATATTTTTTTAAATCTATCTGCCTAGCCAAGCGCCACCCTCGCTATCTAAACTATAAATATAGTAACATTTAATACACTAACTATCTACATCTACTAGATCCATTTTTATCAGTCTACCTTCAACCGAAATTACACCCTGCCACTCATTTAAAGTTAGCTCGACCAAAGCGTCAACATATTGTACGCTGCCATTAATATCGCAAGGTTCAAGCGTAAAGCGATCGGCGGCATTAAAAACCACTAATTTAATAGAATTTCCCAACTTATCCAATAAAACATAACGCACGTGATTACCGTCTTTTCCCATTACACTACGGCTAGCAATTCTGGCACCCTTTAGCTGAAAGACTGGTACTGGATTAGCTTGGCCAAAAGGCTCCAGCCTACTTATATCTTCGATCAACTGCGCTGTAAATTCACTAAAATTATTAACTTCAACATCTGGATCTGGGTATAAAAATTTGATTTGATCAGTTAGCTTAAGTGATTGATAATATTCATTCAGAGCTTTTTTCCATTCGTAAAAATCACTACAGTTAACAGTTAGACCGCCAGCAGCTAAATGCCCACCCCCCTTTAACAACAGTGATTTAGTATTTGCAATAGCGCCAACAATAGAAAAATCACCAAAACTACGACCCGAACCCTTAGCTTCCTTACCGTTACTACTAAACACAAAAGCTGGACGCTCAAAAGCCTCTTCGATTTTTGATGCTACTATACCAATAACCCCCTCATGCCAATCCTGCCCAATAGCAACAGCCACCGAATCATCTGGTTTGATCTGTTTGGCGGCCTCTTTATAAATATTTGCTTGCAGCTGCTTGCGCCTACTGTTCAAACCATCTAGCTTTTTAGCTAATGATAAAGCCTCTGATCGATTTTTGGACAAAAGTAGTTTTATTGCTAATTCGGCATGCTCTAACCTACCGGATGCATTAAGTCTTGGCCCTAAAATAAATCCAACTGAGCGCGAATCTAGCTTGCTAACATCTAACCCCGACACTATCATCAAAGCCTTTAAGCCAATGCGACGAGTTTTTTTGATAACTTCTAATCCCCATTTAGTATAAGCACGATTTTCATCCAACAAACTAACTACATCACTAATTGTTCCCAAAGCCACTAGATCAAGTAACCACTTTTCTTGTCCTGCTGGCAAGCGGTCTTTATAGGTCATCTGTAGTGCTTGTACTAATTTAAAAGCTACGCCACAGCCACAAAGATCTAAAAAGGGATAGGCTAACTCGGCTTTGTCTTTTTTGATGTCACATTTTAAACAGTAATTTTTGTCATACCATTTAGGATGATTTAAAGCACAAATCTTTGGGTCAACAACAGCAATAGCTTCTGGTAGTTTGTCGCTAGGCGTATGATGATCTGTAATAATAACATCTATTCCAAGCTGATTGGCTCGTTTGACTTCGTCAAAAGCTACAATGCCATTATCTACGGTTAAAATTAAGTCTGTACCGGCGGATTTTAATTTTTCAATTGCTTTAATGTTCATGCCGTAACCCTCCTTAAATCTATCGGGTGTGTAGCTATTTACTTTAAAGCCAAATTTAGGCAAAGCATCTAATAATAATACTGTCGAAGTAATGCCATCAACATCATAATCACCATAAATAGTAATCTGTTCTTGCTTTTGCCTTGCTAGTTTTAGCCTATCAATTGCATTGTCCATATCGGGCAACAAAAAGGGGTCATGCTTAGCTTTGTCGTAATCAGGATACAGAAAGTCATCTCGCACCTGTCTGTCGTTCAGATTGCGAGCTAGGAAAATCCGCTCAATCAAGCTGGCTGATTGTCGCGACATTATCGTACAATACGATGCTTATTGACGTTACCGAGCTGCTGAGATTTAATGACGATAGCTTGTAATTCTTTAAAAATTGGAAAATCTTTATTAGTAGAATAAACTTTTGTGTTACCTCTTTGGCTAGATACTAAAAATCCCGCCTTCTCTAAACGGCGCAATTCTCTTTGAATGTTACCTGGATCTTCTTTAATAAGCTTAGCTAAACCTCTAACATGGGTTTTAAAATCAGGGTACTTTGCATAAACTACCACAATTTTACGTCTCACTCGCGATGTAATAAAGACGTCAAGCATCTAAAGAATCCTCCTTATAAGTCATTAGCTATGATTATTGATCATAGTGTGGTGTTAAATACTATATTAACATAGCGCTAATATTAGCGCAAGCAAAAACAGCCCCTACTATAGGAGCTGTTATCGAGTTTAGGCTCAAAGACTAGCGCTTCTTTGGCTTAACTTCGTTACGACCAAGATTCTTTTTAGTTTCAGTAAAAACTTCGTGCCGTCTAGTTTTAGGATTATATTTCTTTAGCGCTAATTTGCCTTGGCTATTATTAGTGCGATTTTGAGGATTTACAGTTGTATAAATCCGAGACTTGCCGTCTGGACTAACCAAGCCAATTAGTTTGCGCTTTGACTTACTATTACTCTTTGACATATCCGCTCTATCTTAACATATTACCCCTATAGTCCGCAAATACTTCGAAAATCTAATGTGGTGATATAATAAATATAATTAGTAATACTAAAAGAGGGATAAGATGGTATTAAGTGACAAGACAATAGCTGCGCTATCAGTTAACGATAATTACTTACCGCTAATTGAGCCACTAGACAAAAATAATTTAAGCCCAGCTAGTGTGGACTTAACATTGTCTGGCCATTTAATTGATGAGTTCGATAACAAATTAGATTTTGAGAAATTTAAGTTAAACCCAGGCCAGTTTGTATTACTGTCAACTAAAGAAATAGTTAATCTGCCATTTAATGTAGCGGCCTTTGTAAAAGGAAAATCAAGTTTAGCTCGTAAAGGCGTTATGATAGAGTGTGCCGGATTTGTTGATCCGGGATTTTCTGGAACTATCACTTTGCAAGTAAAAAACTTAAATCAAAATCACGCAATTTTATTAAAAGCTGGTGCAAAAATCTGCCAAGTTGTCTTTTTCAAACTCGACCAAGCATCTTATAACCCCTATTCTTCTGATAATGGCCATCATTATCAGAATCAAAGAGGCGCTACTAAAGCTAGATCGTAAAGCAAACTTTTGCTACTACATTCGAATTTCGGCGTCAACACCAGCCGGCAAAGATAGGTTCTGTAGACTATCAATGGTCTTTGGTTTTGCATCAACAATATCAATCAAGCGCTTATGTACGCGCATTTCAAATGCTTCACCACCCTTTTTGTAAACATGCGGCGACTTAACAACAGTAAAAGTACTGCGCTTAACTGGCAATGGGACTGGTCCAACAATACTAGCACCACTGCGAACGGCTGTATCAACAATTTGCTTAGCTGCAGCATCGATAACGCGACTGTCGTAAGCCTTTAGTTTTATACGAATTTTTGGCAAAGCTGTATCTGCCATCTTTTCTCCTTCTGATTATATTCCCAATAATCTACGGGGTATTGCAATCTCTGCTACCTCTAAAGAACCGGCACAAAGTTACCAATACGATTAATTTTACTCTATAAATTATAAACTAAGCTTGCTTTATCTGCAAATTAACAAAAAAGTCGCACTCTAGATAGTGCGACTTTAGTTACCACTCTGTCAAAAGCTAAACTATTTAATGATTTCGGTCACCTGACCAGCACCAACGGTGCGACCGCCTTCGCGAATAGCGAAAGTTAGACCTTTTTCCATAGCGACAGGAGCTTGTAGTTTAACGCTAAACTCAACATTATCGCCTGGCATAACCATTTCTTTACCGGCTGGAAGTTCAACTTCACCAGTAACATCGGTAGTACGGAAGTAGAATTGTGGCTTGTAACCTTTTGAGAATGGTGTGTGTCGGCCACCTTCTTCCTTCTTTAGAATATAAACCTGACCCTTAAACTCGGTGTGTGGTGTGATTGATCCTGGTTTAGCGATAACTTGACCGCGCTCGATGTCTGTGCGTTCAATACCGCGTAGCAAAATACCAGCATTGTCGCCAGCTTCGCCTTCTTCCAAAGTCTTTTTAAATGCCTCAATACCAGTAACAACTGATTTTTGAGTTTTCTTTAGGCCAACAATTTCAACTTCGTCGTTCATGTGGACAACGCCCTGCTCTATACGACCAGTTGCAACGGTGCCACGGCCCTTAATTGAAAAGACATCTTCAATTGGCATTAGGAAAGGCTTATCTAAAGCACGCTTTGGCTCTGGGAAATATTCGTCCATAGCCTTGACTAGCTCCATAATGTGATCCATTTCCTTTTCATCGCCCTCAATAGCCTTTAAGGCTGAGCCTTTGATGATTGGGCAATCACGATCAAAGCCGTTCTTTTCTAGTAAATCTCGAACATCTTCTTCAACCAACTCAACTAGATCTGGATCAGCTTGGTCCATCTTGTTTAGGAAAACCAAAATTTTTGGCACACCAACCTGGTGGGCTAACAGAACGTGTTCGCGTGTTTGTGGCATTGGGCCATCGGCAGCTGAAACTACCAAAATAGCACCGTCAACCTGAGCAGCACCGGTAATCATGTTTTTAAC
>CAMXZF010000019.1 GCA_947253405.1 uncultured Candidatus Saccharibacteria bacterium
ACCAGCTGGCACTTACTCTACCAACGTAGTCTATACCGTGACACCTAAATTGCCGCCAATTGCTCCACCCACTATCTCTAAAGTCATTAACGACACCCATTACACTACTAAATCAGACTTAACTGCTATAGAAGGCACTAACCTAAAAACCGCTACATCAGTCTTCATTGACTTTAATAAAGACGGTAAAGCCGATAGTAACGAACTAGCTACTAACCTAAAGACTTATCCAGGTACAGACAAAGAAGACACGGTTATATCTTTCAATTCACCAACCACTAACAATACTGGCATCTATGATGTCTATGTCACCACCATGGGTGGTATAGCTAAACTAGATCAGTCTTACATCGTCTCTAAATTTAGTCCATGCCAATCAGGCAATGCTAAGAATGACTGTAGAGTTGATCTAGATAACAACATGATCCCAGTTAAATATACTGGTAACACCACAGCCCCTAAATGGGAATCCCTAACTAACACCCAAGCTGGTATAAATGGTAGTCTACCATCTAACAAAGTTGGCGAGTGGTATGACTATAACCATAAGAAGTGGGCTAATGCTGTAACCGTTAAAGATCCTAGTAAGTATAAGAACCAAAATAAAGTAGTTGATGAAAATGATGTATTAGGCTACTTTGTCTATATACCACGCTACAGCTATGAAGTTATGCGTCCTAACGCTACTGACCAGGTAGTAACTGGCGAAGATTACAGACTACCTGACTATAATATGCGCGCTCCATCCGATGGCACTTTTATTAAGCCTGGCTTTATGATTAACTTTGAAAACAAATATAACCTATTCAAAACCCCAGGTGACTCAACTAGCTGCTCTTCAATCTCAGGCTCCACTTTAACTACTAAAGACTATAGAACTAAATGTGCTAAAGACCTAGGCTATTCTAGACTAAACCCAGAAAATGATAATACTAAAGCTAACAAAACTACCTGGGCCACTCATCCTGCCTTTAGATGGCAATATACTAAAGCTATTAACGGTATCGATAGAAACCATGAACTAAACGGCTTCTGGGTAGGTAAATATGAAACTACTGGCTCTACTACAGCGCCTACAGTTAAGCCTAATAGTAAGCATATTGGCGAAATAGAAAACGTCGGCACCTACTATGACATCGCCAAATCCTTAGGCCGCAAAGACAACTACAACTCCTACGGCAACAACACCGCCATCCCTCAAGACAACCACAACCTAGCTGGTTATTCCTCCCACATGCTCAAAAACACTGAATGGGGCGCCATTACCTACCTAGCTACCTCTACCTACGGCGCTGGCCTAAATAATGTCAAGAAAAATGGTAGTAATAGTAAAGGCAAAGACGGCAACAATCAAGAGAGCCGGGGTGTCACTGGCTGTGGTCCTGAGTCTGAGACTAATAGTGATGAATATAATAGAGGTGAATATGATGGAAGTGAATATGATGGATGCAATGCCTACAATACTTCCATAGGCCAACTAGCCTCTACTACCAACAACCCAACTGGCATCTATGATATGGCAGGTGGAGCTGTGGAGTATGACATGGCCAACTTAACCGATAATCCTAGCCGAACAACAGCAAATGACAGTTGTCCTATTGCCAACCCCATAAAATCACCCTATGTTGATTTATATAAGACTACTAAGGCAGGCGGTAAGTTTGGCGCTAAGCCAGCTTGGTCAACGTTTGGTTCTATGGGCTTTATTGAGAATGAAGAGGGCTGGTATAACAACGATTCCTGCGATTGGGAGAGCTGTGGCGGGCAGGCTTTACATGAAACTAAAAAACAACAGAGCGTATTTGACCCAGACTGGAGAAGCTCTTGGGGCAACACTTATGCGTACTTTACGCACGCCACTAGCTACTGGTCAATGCGGGGCGGTGCTTACAATGAAATTCCCTTCGTAGGTCTGTTCTATTCGAGTAGCTTTGACGGCTGCACCCATAGTGGTAGCTTTGGTTTTCGCTCTATCATATCACCTAGCCTTTAACCTTTAGGCTAGGTGTAATTAAATTAATAAGTAATCTGCTATCGTTATTTTCTAGTCAATAATATCAACATCAGCCACAATCGCGTTTAAGGGCAAAATATGAATGTGATAATTATCATAGTCTGACATCAAAGCTACCGGCGTATCTTCATCTGGTGTGATGTTGGGGTCAAATTCCTGTAATGTGGCAAAGCCCATGCAAACGCCAGCTATCTTGTAATAATCGTCTACATTGCCGATCTCGCCACCTTCAACTTTCTCTAGGCCTGAACCAACTTTGATAAGTTTAGGCTTGGGTGAATCATAGGGAGTTTCAGCAATATCATAATAATGGGTAGCCCAAGTTTTAATGCCATTGGCATTATTGCGATAAAAGTAATCTAAAGATTGTTCTAGATATTGACGCATAGGCCCAGAAAACTCCTGTGCAGCGCTTAGGCGCTCACTGATTGAATAAGAGCTATTTTTACCCCACTTGTTATCATAGTCTTCACCTTCCCCGACTAATTCACAAAACATTGCCCGCGCTTTTTTAGCTTCGCCACCGATATATTCGGGCGTTTTAGTCTCGTCATTAAAATTATCGGATGATTCCATTAAAGGAATAATATATTGACCAATTTGCTGTTTACGCTTAGCGGCCTTATCTTCATCAGCATTAAAAAAGTTGCTTTGCTTGTCGTTGTATTTGTCCATAAATCTCACTTTTCTTAGGTAAAGTAACCAATCTTCCCCACCTACTACTTAAAATATACCTGATATATTATAACGCAAAAATTAGTTTTGTCAATAAATAGATGGAATTACAAGACGACTTTATTTTTTGGGGTCAAGATTAAGGATGACGTTATTTTTTTCGTCTAATATCTTGTATACATAGCGAGCCTCCATAACGATGTATTCGCTTTGGAATTTGTAAACTTTAGGGTCATTATTAAGTTTGAAGCTAATTCTAATTACACTAGTTTCGTTATCTTGGCGTTCATTCAAGGTATCTCGTTCGATGTTGTCTAAAAAGGTTATTTTTTGGGGTTCGATATTATTTTGGTTGGCAAAGAATTTAATTACTTCATAAACGGCTTTCTTTTTTCGTCGCATTGGTGCGCTAGAGCTTTCAAAGGCCGCAGAAGCGTTGATAACCCAAGGCTTGTCAGGATAAAAATATTCAATGACTTGGTCAGGTGCGCCCTTTTTGACTAGATCATCGATACTAAAATATGTTCCAGTAGCAATAACTTTGTCACCCTTAGTTATAAAACCTAGGCCACCAGCCGTATCTTTGCCGGTAAATGTAATTGACCACACTTTCCAATCTTGATAGCGAAAATGTACATCAGAAACATCCAGACTACTCTTTTTCTTCGGCTTTAGCTCGTCTTGGGCAATTTTTAGCAAAGCTTGCTTTTCGGTTGACATGTTATGGTTTTTTAGAGCGTAAGCTAGCGATAGACCTATTACTATTAGTATAAAGATAATGATAGCAATAAATATTTTATTTTTAATTATCATTAGCAGTCTTTGCGATGTATTATTTGATTCTTCCATTAATTAATTCCCTTTATTTGCATATTGCTATTGGCCCATTACCTTCCCCGGCAAGCATATTTGTAATGAAATCTTGCGGTTCGAATTCTGCGTCGGCGCCGGCTTTACTGTCGTCTTTAGTGAAAGAAGAGTTTAGGGTTTTATATTTACCATTACATAAAGCTCTAATGGCTATACAGTGACCACTTGAGTGAGCGTAGTAGGGCGCCAGCTTATTGCCGCAAGCCCAAATCATACAGCCCTGCTTTAATTTAGCGTTGACCGCTTCTACATTCCTTTCAATTAATTCTCTTTTTAGGCCATAAGACTCAGGAAGTTGTTTTGAGCTTGCCACAACCCAGCTTTCAGTTATACCTTGAAGATGCTTTATGGTGTCGTTAGGAGTGGTGTCAGGCTTACCGGTCATGTTAGCGATTATCATAGTTGCTGCCAAGAAAGAGCAACCAGCCTTTCTAACGGTTGTCATACTACCGTTGTGATTAAATGGAAGACTGGTGTAATCTTCGCCCCATTGTTTATACCAAATAATTTTATCTGATTGACACATATCGCCAATATAGTTATCACAGCTGTCGCTACTCATCTCACCGCCACCTTCAGTGTCACTAAGGGTTTTGCCTGGATTCATTGGATCACCACCAAGTTTTTTAATAAGTTGCATTATAGTCTTAAATACGTCACCATATCCTTTTGATCTAGGGTCTGAATTACGGTCAAACTCGCCAAAATGCTCTTCTATTTCAGCCGTAGCTGCTGAGGTTGCCGCTAGGTAAATTCTGCCAAGACTGCCGAGCGGAAGGCTATCTAAAAATTTTTGAGCTGCAGCTGTGGGCATGCTCTCTGGTTCCCCACCTCCTGTGGCAACCCTCGGGTGTTCATCTCGTGATTGGTTTTTTATGTATTCAGCATCTTTCTTGGCGTCAGCTAACATGGTGCCAGGCATGTTTTTTGCGAGATAGTGGTTAATATAACCACCAGCGCCACCACCTTCGTTTTTAGTGTAGCCATAAAAGAATATTGGTGACACTCCAGCCTCTTTTATTATTTTAGTAATTTGACCGATATTGCTAGAGTTTATACCGTATCGACGAATAACAGCTGTGTTGGTCGATAAAAACCATTTTTCTACTACGCTATCCTCTAAATCAAAGGTGGCACCAATCGAGAAAGCGGCAAATTTAGTGATGTCATCGTTGCCCATACTGGCGCTATTGCTGCCACACCCATTATAAAAGTTAACATCGTTAGCTGAATAGAAGTCAGTAGTGGTTAGGCTCTTATCTTTGGCGTCATCTTTTTCTTCGGTGGCGTGAACTAAATTAACTGCTAGTATGGCGCCAATAGAGCAAGCCACCAAAATGGTAAATAATATTACAAATTTTAGTAGTTTACCACTTATCTGAGCTTTTTTAGAGCCATGCATATTTATGGATAACATTATATATAAATATAAGCGAAAAGCCTAGGTGTATATTTTACAACAACAAAGCTTAATGGAGCTTATCAATAACTTGGAGTATTTTTTTACAGGCTAGATCAATGTCGCCGCTGTTGTCGCCGTACATGAAATTATTTAGACCATCAAATATTGGGTCAGGCTTTGGCTTTTTAATTTTACTGGGATCTAGGTTGATTGACTTATAGTAATCACGGATAGCCTTCCATGTTAGCATGTAGGCTTCGGAAAAAGTTAATTCAAATTGACCATCATTAACCGCGACTCTAGAAAGAATGCTTTTTATGCTAGATTGTAAGGCTGTTTCTGGCTTAGTCATTTATTCTTTCTAGCCTTTTTAACCTTAGCGATATCGCTTATTACGTTTTCGGTTTCTTCGGCGATCATTAATTCTTCGTTAGTGCGGATAGACATAATGCGCGGTGTGCCTTTGGCGGAAATAGTTCCATCCATACCAGCGCGACCGACAATGCGATTGTTTTGTTCTTTATCGAGCTTGTAACCAAAAACCTGTAGATTATCAACAATAAATTGTCGCAAAATTGAGCCGTTCTCGCCTGCCCCAGCGGTAAAAATTAAGGCGTCAACTTTAGGTAAGGCAATCATAACGCCGGCAATATGCTTAGCTATACTATAGGCCATAGTTTGCATAGCCATGCGCGCTTTTTTGTCACCCTTAATGGTAGCCTGCTCGACATCGCGCTGATCTTGGCTAAGCCCAGATAGTGCCAATAGGCCACTATTGTGATTAAGTTCGTCTAGAATTTCTTCAGCTGATTTACTGAGTTTTTGCATCATGTATGGCACAATCGCGGTGTCAATGTCGCCGGCTCGTGTACCCATAACCAACCCCTCTAAAGGCGTAAAGCCCATGGACGTATCAACGCTAGCGCCATTTTTAACCGCAGCAACCGATGCTCCGCCACCAATATGAGCAATCACAAAATTGCTATCATTAATGGGTATATTTAAAAGTTCGGCAGCGCGGTGACTAATATATTTATAGCTAATACCATGAAAGCCGTAACGTCGCACGCCATATTTTTCATACCAGCTTTCAGGTACGGCGTAGCGAAAAGCCTTTTCGGGTAAGGTTTGGTGAAAAGCAGTGTCAAAAACTGCCACTTGGGGTAAACTAGGCATTACTTCAGCTACGGCGCGCATACCTGCGGCAGCGGCTGGATTGTGTAGTGGCGCAAATGGCTTTAAAGCTTCAATTTCGCCAATGATTTTATCGTCCAATAAAACTGGTTCGGTGAAAACGTTGGTGCCATTAACTACTCGATGGCCGATAGCTTGGACGGTCTTTTTTAGGCCGCGCTCTTCTAGCTCATCGAATAGCTTTTTGACGGCGTCAATGTGGCTAGAGCCATCTAGTTTGCCCTCTTCTTTGGCATCGTTGGCTTCGATAGTAAAAGTTGGATTAATGCCGTTTAAATCTTCAGCGATACCTTTGGCGATAACTTTATAGCTAGTATGATCAAGTAGTTGAAATTTTAAACTAGAGCTACCACTATTAATAACTAAAATTGTTTCCTTCATAATACTTATTAATTTTAACATAAAATATTGCTGCTACGGTTTTCTCTGGCATGTTAAAATATATTGCGATAAAAGATGTTAAAACGTGATTTTTCCTTTCAAATTATTGCCAAAGGTGACGACGATTTTCCGCTGATGCGAGCGGGAATAATTAAGACTCCACACGGCGAAATCAAGACGCCAACTTTTAATGTGGTTGGCACCATGGGCGAAGTGCGTTTTATGTCGCCCAAAGATTTGCGCGATGTAAAAGCGCAGGTCATGCTATCTAATGGCTATCACCTATTGCGGCGTGCTGTGGTTATATCATCTTCGGGCGGATTGGCGCAGTGGAATAATTGGCAGGGTCCAACCTTTACTGATAGCGGCGGTTTTCAAGTTATGTCTTTGGGTTCGGGTCTTGGCAAGATTGTGTCTATGGAGCAAAAAGATGCCATGATAAGCGAACGCTTAACTAAAAAAGAAGAGCGCCTAGCGATTGTCGATGACGAAGGTGTAGAGTTTCGGGACCCCTTTTCTTCACGTATAGTTAAGTTTACGCCTGAGCTGTCTATCAAGACGCAGCATCAAATTGGCGCAGATGTCATGATGTCGTTTGATGAATTAACTAACATTAGTGACAGCTACGAATATAATATAGAAAGCTTGGAGCGAACGCGTAAATGGGCTGAGCGTGGCTTAAAAGAGCATATCAAGCAGACTAAAATTCGTAGTGAACGACCTTATCAAGCATTATATGGAGTTTTGCAGGGTGGATATTGGCAGGATTTAAGGCAAAAAGCGGCACGTGATATTTCGGCCATGCAAGTTGACGGCGAAGGCTTTGATGGCTTTGGCTTAGGTGGATCGTTAGAAAAAGAAAATTTGGGTCAAATTTTATCTTGGATGACGGCAATCTTGCCAGAAAACAAGCCACGACACTTATTGGGCTTAAGCAAACCAGACGACATTTTTGTGGGTGTGGAAAACGGCGCTGACACCTTTGATTGTGTTGCCCCTACAAGAGAAGCTAGACATGGTCGAGTTTATACGATTTGTGGCGATATTAATTTAAAGCGTGCTGAATTTGCTAATGACGACCAATTACTTGACAATAATTGTGATTGCCCTACTTGTAAACAAGGTTTTAGCAAAATGGAATTGCGGGCCATGTTGAAATCACGCACCGATGATGTCCGAGCACAAGCTTTTAGGTTGTTATCTATGCATAATGTCCGTTTTATTATTCGTTTAACCGAAAACATTAGGCAGGCCATCATTCATGGTAATTATAAAGATTATAAAAATAGCTTTATGACAAGCTACTATCATCAAGATTAACTAGCTAGTGTCGTTTTATTACTATAGCGGTACGGGCGGGCAGATAAATTTTTATTTGGTTATTTTGGTTAGATTTATAGCTCACTTTTTCATCAAGTTGATTAAACCCGCCATAGTTTGGGTTGTCGGTTGATAGAACCATTTTATATTCACCGGCTTTGGCTTGAACGGGATAATTAACCACAGATTTAACGCCAAAATTAAAGGCTAGTAAATAATCACCACGGTTGAAACTAATTACTTTGTTAGCTTCATCTACTTGCACCTCGTTAATAACGTCGTCTAGTTTTTTAGCTAACGCAATTAATGGAGTGTCAAAATTATTTAGATATTGGTATTTTAGATTTTCATTATCAACTAAGCTCCATTGTCGCCGAGCATACTTAAAAGACCAGTTATTACCAGCGCGCGGAAAGTCAATCCATTCTGGGTGGCCAAACTCGTTACCCATAAAATTTAGATAGCCACTAGCCGTGCAAGCCGTTATTAATCTAATCATTTTATGTAGAGCTAGGCCGCGGTTAACAATTAGGCTGTTATCATTTTTTGCCATATGATCATAAATTTCCTTATCTAGTAGGCGGAAAAAGATCGTTTTATCACCCACTAGAGCTTGATCGTGGCTTTCAGCGTAGTTAATCACTTTTTCTTCTGGCCGATGTGAAGTTAGCTGATGCCATAAATTACCTATGTGCCAATCTTCGTCACGATAATGTTTTAGCATTTTTATCCATAAGTCAGGCACACCCATATTAAAGCGATAGTCAAAGCCGATTCCGCCTAAGCTACTGGGGGCCGATAGAGCTGGCATGCCACTCATATCTTCGGCGATAGTGATTGCTTGAGGATTAGTACTATGAATTAATTGGTTAGCTAGTTTTAGATAAGTCAAAGCATCTAAGTTAGTGTTAGGGCTAAAATAATCTTCATATTTAGTAAAGGCCTGCTCTAGCCCGTGGTTAAAATAAATCATGCTGGTTACACCGTCAAAGCGAAAGCCGTCAAATTTAAACTCATCTAGCCAGTAACGCAAATTAGATAGCAAAAAATGCGCCACTTCTGGCTTGCCATAGTTAAATAAAAGTGAGTCCCAAGCTTGATGGTCTTGTTCGACAAAATATTGCTTTTTGTCGCCTGCAAAATTGCCTAGACCCTCATTTTCATTTTTAACGGCGTGGGAATGAATAACATCTAGAATAACTGAAATACCAAGCTTATGGGCGGTATCAATTAGGTGTTTTAGTTCATCAGGATTACCAAAGCGCGAGCTAGGCGCAAACAAGTTTGATACCTGATAGCCAAAGCTACCGTAGTATGGATGTTCGGCAATTGCCATTAATTGAATCGTATTATAGCCAAGCCGCTTGATTCTAGGTAGGACATTTTTTCTAAAGTAGTTATAGCTAGACACAGCCGCTTTTTCGCCGGCCATGCCGATATGGGCTTCATAGATAATGGGTTTATCGGGTTTTTGGGGTGCTGGTGCTGACATTTTGTAGGGTTTATCGGGCGACCAAGCAACGGCGTCAAAGCCATGAGTAAAATTATTTTGCACAACGTAGTTTGCGTATGAAGGTAGGCGTTCACCGTCACCACCGGGCCAATAAACATGAAGTTTAAATTTATCAAGATGACTAAGCTGATCGTTTGATAGCTTGATTTCCCAGACGCCGTCATCGAGTTGATGCATGGCGTAGCTTAGTTTATCTTTCCAGTTAGTTTTTTCGCATATTAAATAGATCGAAATAGCATTTGGCGCCCACTCCCTAAATACCCAGCCGTCGGCGTTTTTGTGCAGGCCAAAATAAAGGTGACCTAAAGCAAAATTTTTAATATTTTGCCCAGCCAGAATTTCTTGGCTTTTATTTTCTATATAGCTAATCTGCTTTTTTAGCTGGTCTTTAAATGGTTTTAGCCAAGGATCTAATTTAATAATTTCCCGCCCATCCATTGGCTAATATTTTATCATGATAGCGATAATAAATTTTTATTTTAAGGGTATGCTAAAATATTAATAGGCTGTCTCTTAT
>CAMXZF010000020.1 GCA_947253405.1 uncultured Candidatus Saccharibacteria bacterium
CACCGGTGGCGAATCGTCGGCAGCGTCAGATGTGTATAAGAGACAGCTATCCATGTGTGGTGTATAGCTAGGATCGTATTTGCCAGTTAATCTATTAGCAATAAAGGTGGCCGCCCGGCCAACAGGTATATTAGCTACATCAACTAGCACCCATTGATGGTTAACTTCGCCAGCCTTTTTTTGATAGGTTCTAAACTCTGCCATTAATTAGCTCCTTTTTCATCTTTCTTTGCAGATATTTTAGGTGCTGGCTTGCGATCTGGCTGTGGCTTATCTGTCTTTTCTATATCTTTAATACTATCAACGAATTCAATTTTAGCCATTTCAGCATTATCGCCAACACGATTTTTATTTAGTTTGCTGATTCTTAAATAACCACTATCCCTTTTAATTTGTGGCGCAATAACGTCAACTAAACGATTGGCGCAATCGATATTATTGAGTGCGGAAATGATACTGCGGCGATCCGCTAAAGTACCTTTTCTAGCTTTTGTGATCAACTTTTCTGCACCAGGTCTAAGATCTTTAGCCTTTGGTAAAGTTGTTTCAATTGCACCGTGGTCAAACAAAGCAATCATTAAACCACGTTTTAAGGCACGTCGCTGGTCACGCTCGCGACCAAACTTTCGCCCCTTGTAACCATGTCTATGCATCTTTTAAAACTCCAATTCTGCCACTCTGGCCTTAACCTCTTCTTTAGCCTTTGCCCCAAAGCCTTTAAGGTCATCTAGTTCTTCGTCAGTTAATGATACTAAATCATTAACAGTCTTAATCTCATTGCTAATTAAAGCGTTAGTAGTGCGCGCACTAAGATCTAACTCTTCAACTGGCATGCTTAATAAACCAGAAGTATTGTCCTCTTCCTCTTCTTCACTTTCGTTGGCTAAGACAGTTTTTCCAGCTAAAGCTTTGTATTGCTCTACTAATATTGCGGCTGCTTGTTCGAAAGCTTCACTTGGTGTAATTGATCCGTCAGTATCAACTGTTAGTGTTAATTTATCTAAGTTGGTATTATCGCCAACACGAGTTTTATCAACACTATAGCGAACTCGTTGAACTGGCGAAAAGATAGCGTCTACCGCAATCATGTCAGAATGCAAGCGATTATCTGATGATTCTTCGATAGTTTGATAGCCACGTCCGCTTTCAACAACAATGGTGATTGTTACCTCTTTGTTGTCGTCATCGATAGTAGCTAGCAATAAATCAGGATTAACAACTTCTACATCACTAGATTGATCCGCAAAATCTCCTGCCAATAATTGGCCACCTTTTTTGCTGATTGTAATTTCTACTGGCTTATCACTGTGGCTCTTTAGAACTACAGATTTTAAGTTCAACATAATTTCAACTACATCCTGTTTAACTCCAGGTATAGTAGTGAATTCATGACTGACGCCCTCTATCTTAAATGCAGTAATAGCTGCGCCTTCAATTGAGGAAAGTAATACGCGTCGCAAAGAATTACCCAAAGTTTGACCATAGCCACCTACTAAAGGCTCAATGGTAATAACACTACTTTTGTCGGATAAGTTTTCGACTCCTGAAACTGCTGGATTTAAAATTGATTTACCCATCTTCTCCCTTTCCTAGCGTGAATAATATTCAACAATTAATTGCTCATTAATACCAGGCTCAGAATCCTCTCTGGCTGGTAAACCAGTAACCTCGATGGTCATTTTCTTAATATCAACCTTTAGCCACCCAACTGCTTTAGCGCCACTATCGCGGTTAATTTCGTCAAGAGCTTTAAAGTATTTGGTATTTTTAGCATGTTCACGCACTTCAATTTTATCGCCCACCTTTAATTGAATAGATGGAATATCGACTCTTCTACCGTTTAGCATAAAGTGACCATGCGTCACTAACTGACGCGCTTGGCGGCGAGATACAGCAAAACCAGCTCGATAAACAGCGTTGTCTAAACGTTGCTCTAAAAGCTGTAACAACTTCGCACCAGTTAAGGTTTTATTTTTAAACGCCTCTTTTACTAAAATACGGAACTGTTTCTCTAGAACACCGTAAATACGGCGGACTTTTTGCTTCTCTCTTAATTGTGCATGATAAAGTGACGACTTACCCATTCTTGCACCAGCATGCTGGCCAGGTATGCCAGTTTTATGTGCCATTACTTTATGAGCTTTACGATGAAGAGCGTAACCTTCACGTCGGCTCTGCTTAACAATTGGCGAATTATCTCGTGCCATCGATTAGGCTCTCCTTTCTCTCTTGGGTCTTACACCACCATGTGGTACACCCGTTACATCACTAATACTTTCAATCTGAATTTCAGCACCAGTTAAAGAGCGAATAGCCGCATCACGACCAAGCCCAACACCTTTAACAAAAACGTCAACCTTGGTTAGACCGTATTGGTTTTTTGCAGCTTCGGCCGCTTTTTCTGTGGCGATCTGCGCAGCAAAGGCGGTGCCTTTTTTACTGCCGCGAAATCCACAAGCTCCTGAGCTACTAGCACTCAAAGCGTTGCCTTTGCTATCAGTAAAAGTGATTATTGTGTTATTAAATGTCGCCTGAATATGAACCTGACCAAGAGGAATAGTGCGCTTAGCCCTCTTCTTGCCCTTGGCAGTAGACTTCTTATTGGCAACTGACTTGTTATCTGCCATTAATATCCTTTCGTTATATCCCTTTATTTGCCTTAAGTCTTACTGGCTGCCTTTGGCTGACTGCCACCAACGGCAATGCGTCTGCCTCTTTTAGTGCGCGCATTAGTGCGCGTTCGTTGGCCATGTACTGGCAAATTAAGCTTATGTCGAACACCACGATAAGCGTTAATGTCCTTTAAGCGCTTTATATTACCGGCTACAACACGCCTAAGATCACCCTCAACAGTGTAATCAGCATCAATAATATCGCGCAATTTACGCTCTTCTGCCGGAGTTAAATCTTTTGTTCTAGTTTCCGGCTTAATACCGGCACTACGCACAATATCGCTGGCTAATTTTGGACCAATACCATAAATATAAGTCAGGGCTACCTCTATGCGCTTATCTGCGGGTACTTCTACGTTTGCAAATCTAGCCATAAATTAACCTTGCCTCTGCTTATTACGTGGTTTCTTTTTGTTGATAACACGAAGTCTACCTTTACGGCGCACCAACTTGTCATCGGGGCTGCGCTTCTTAACGCTAGCTGACACTTTCATCTGTCGGCTATCCTTTCTCGCTGCTTTCCTACAGCGCGTTAATGTTTTTCCTCGCGTAGTCGAAAGCTGATTCTACCCTTCGATAGGTCGTAAGGGGTCATCTCAACTTCAACCCTATCGCCCTGCACTAGTTTAATGTAGTGTTTGCGCATCTTTCCTGATACGTGGGCAATAATTGTATGACCATTTTCAAGTTCAACTCGAAATTTAGCGCTAGGTAGTGCCTCCACCACAACGCCAACCATCTTTATTACTTCCTTATTAACAGTCATATTAACTACAATATCGCATTATATCTTATAGCAGCCAGTAATGCAAATAATTAATCTAATCTCTATTAAGTGACGCTTGCACGGCATAAACAATCGTGCGCTTATCCATACTAATTGCCCCACGTGAATCTACTGACGTCCACGATCCAGAACAGGTGATCAGATTTAGCCCCGGCTTATTTGGATCTATAGATTTAACCACCTTGTTCATGTCAACTGAGTTTACACCAACGGTTTCAACATGGCTAACGCTATATTCTATAATTGATCCATTGCCCATTTCTACTTTAATTACATCACCCGAATTTAATTTGTAAATATTATCAAAAACGCATTTACTTCGGCCACAACTATGGCCATCTAAAACCACAGCGTCGCTACTGTTAATTGAATCGGCTACTGTACTAGGCGCAACATATCGTTCGCACTTTAAACTTTCTACTGGATTGATTTGACAATTATACCAACCAACATCATTGATGTTTTTAGGAACATCCATTTGCTGGCTACCATCACTACTAGGATCTAATAGGCCAATTTCCTGTACTCTAGCACGATTAACGCCAGCGTTATCAATTGTAATAAACCTAGGCTTATTATCTTCGGCGTGATGATTTGCCTTGTCAGACTCTGTAACTGGTTTGTCAGTTAGGCCTAGTTGTTCATTATGCTTTTTGACACTCTCAATGTCATTATTTGGCTTAATATTTAAACCGCCCAAAACATATACAATCCCAATAACTGACAAAATTAATAATATAAATAGACTGATTACCAGCAAAGTTCTTTTTTTGCTCTTTTTATTCATTTATAAAACTACTTATATTCATCGTAAGTGACCATTAAGGCGCGTGAATTTAGCTGCCTTAAGCAATCAAGCGCACCAGTCACGATAATAAGAATACCTGTACCGCCAAGAGATAAGCTAGAAGCCATTGCTCCCATGCCAGCACCAGTTAATATATACTCACCTAGAAACGGCATGACTGATATTAAACCTAAAGCAATTGAGCCGTATAGTGTTAATCGATTAACTACTTTGGATAAATATTTTTCAGTTTGTTTGCCTGGTCTAATATTTTCAATAAAGCCGCCTTGCTTTTGTAGGTTTTCGGCAATTTCTCGACTGTTAAATACAATTGAAGTATAAAAATAGGTAAAGGCAATCACTAACAAGAAATAAGTTGCTGGATAAATCATCTGCTCTATACCGCTAAGTGCGCTAGCACCGTGCGGATTGCGCTGGAACCATAAGATTAAGTTTTGGCCGAGTTCTGGATTCCATTTTATAGCTACCATTAGCTGGCCCAAGAAAGCTGGTAAAGCCAAAAATGCTACAGCAAAAATAACCGGAATAACTCCAGCGGTAATTAGCTTAATTGGCAAAATAGATTTCACGCCACCATATTGACTATTACCGTGTACACGCTTAGCGTAATCGATAGTAATAATTCTTTGGCCTTCATTAATTTTTACCAGTAGATAAAGCATGGTCAAACCGACAATGCCAATCGCTATTGCCACCCAAACTGCACTATTATTTAAGAATGAAATCTCGAACCAGTTAAATAGATGGAACGGGTTACCGTTAGGCGTGGTAATTGCCTGCCACAACATACCTAGAGTTTGTGGCAACTGAGACACTATACCTACAACAATTAGCAAGGTTATACCGTTACCTATACCCTTTTCGGTAACAATTTCACCTAACCACATCAACATCATAGAGCCGGCAGTCATAGCCACCACCGACATTACCCACTGCATCAAGCTCATATCAGTTATAGCTGAAGATGACGACAATACACTTTGACGTAATATAAAAATATAGGCAATTGACTGCAAGATTGCTAGAGGGAAAGAGAGTCGACGAGTCCATTGGTTAATCTTGCGCCGACCGCTTTCGCCATCTTTATGCATTTCCTCTAATCGTGGAATTGCTTTAGTTAACATCTGCATCACAACTGAAGCTGTAATGTATGGGCTTAGGCCCACTAACATAATAGAAAAACTTACTAATGCACCACCACTTAAAAGATTAAGAAATCCACCAAAAGAATTTGATTGAACAGCTTGCTGAATAACATCTTTTAACTGAGTTGGCTCAGCTAGCGGTACTGGAACATGCGCCAAAAAACGATAAGCTACAATCAAGCCCAAAACAGCAAAAATGCGACCGCGCATATCTGGACTACGCAATGATTTAAAAAGTGTCTTCCAGTTCAAAATTTCCCCTCTTTCATAAGTAGTTTAGTCTAAAATAGTTTAACTGATTTTTATAAGTCGGTCAACAAAAAGCTTTAATCGCCTTAATGGACTCGTTTAGTCTATCCATAGTTTCCTCTTTGCCTAAAAGTCGCATCGTCTCCGGTAGACCAGGGCTAAAGCGCGCCCAAGTCAAAGCAAATCTAATTATGCCAAACATCACCATCGGTTTTTCGCCTGACACTACTAGTAACTCATTAAGTTTTTTCTGGATATCGGCTTCATCGTTAAAGTCAGCCTGATCTAAATTAGTCTTAGCCAAACTCAATAGATCAGCCAAGCACTTAAGATCAATTTTTTTAAAAACCTTATTAGTCGTTAGCATCTCTAAATTAATTTTTGGTTTAGTAAAAAAGTATTCACTTAAACTGGGTAAATCCCTTAAAGTCTTTAAGCGCTCTTGAACTACAGCTAAGACAGCCCTTTTCTGCTGATCACTAGCTTTGTCGCCATGCACACCCCAAAATCCATCGCATCTAGAAAGCAAGTCATCTAGATCTAGACGCTTTATCCATTGACAGTTCATCCATAATAATCTTTTTTCGTCAAACCTTGCCCCAGATTTATTGACTCTATCAAAACTAAATTGATCGATTAAATCATCCTTAGTGAAAATTTCGCGCTCCGTACCATCATTCCAACCCAGACACGCCAAAAAGTTTAAAACTGCTTCAGGCAGATAACCGTCACTACGGTATTCAACTACTGATTTTGCGCCATCACGCTTACCTAATTTTTTATGGCCATTCGGGGCTAATATGTGCGGTAAATGGGCGAACTTAGGTGGCTCTATATTCAAGGCTTCATATAGCGCTAAGTATTTTGGCATTGAGCTAATATATTCTTGCCCTCTGACAACATGACTAATCTTCATTTCACAGTCATCAATAATATGAGCAAAATTATAAGTCGGCAATCCGTCGGACTTCATAATTATAAAATCATCAACCGCATCAGCGCCAGCACTTAGGTCACCCATAACTTCGTCGTGCCATTGATATGACTTGGCTTTATCAATCTTAAAGCGCAACGGTAAGCCATCACCCCACGGCTGCAAGTTATCTGGGCGATGATCGCGGTAAAGAAACAGCTTGCCTGACTCTTTGGCTTGATTTTTTAAGGCATTAATTTCTTCTGCTGAACGATTATCAACATAGGCTCTATTCATATCTATTAGTTTTTGAGCCCACTTTTTATAAATATCTTTTCGTTTAGTTTGATGATAAGGAAAAAAATCGCCCTTTTCACCTTCACCGGAAGCTTCTGGGCCTTCATCCCAATCAATGCCAAGCCAAGATAGAATATCTAAAATCAGCGCCTCTGCCCCTTCGACAAAACGATTCTGATCAGTATCTTCAATCCTTAATATAAATTGGCCTTTATTTTTTCTAGCAATAAAATATGGATATAAGGCCGACCTAACATTGCCAACATGAATATAGCCGGTTGGACTAGGGGCAAAACGAGTACGAACATTTTTCATACTATTTATTATATAACAGTGTATCGATTCGGCTAGTTTAAATATGCTAGATTTATTATATAATCGTATTAAGGCTCTTATGTTTAAATACAAAAATCAAACCAGCAATGAATCGCCAGTTAATTGGCTAGTCCATCTTATTACTGCTGCAACTATTCTATTAGCCACTACTAGTGCCATTAGCCTCTACTTTATTCTAGATAATATTTTAAATATGATTTGCTGGCAAGCTTTGCTGGTTAGCCTAATTTTATTTTTTGTAATTAACTTAATTGTATTTTTAATATCAAAGAGCAAGATTAGACAAACCAAACAGCTACTTGATAATAAAGCGGTTAAAACAGTTTTTAATAATGAGTCGAAAAGCCAAAATTTAGCAGCTGACAGTGATTGCGCGGGGCAAAATTATAACGCTCGAATAGAATCAGAACGAATAGAAAGCGCCATACAATCGACACTTGATGATTTGCCAGTGGGCGTTATACAGCTAGATGATAAGCTAAACGTAATAAGCAATAACAGATCTGCTCCAATATGTATTGACAATAATGGCAAGCAACCCCAGCTTGATTGGTCGGGGTCTCCAATATCTCTATCAGAATGGGCAAAAAAAGTTGGTGCCAACGATATAGCGGCCACTAAGATCTGGCCTCGAGTACAAAATGTGCCTTCGGGTAGTTTAGAAGATCGCCACATCTATGATGTCGTAGCTAAATATAAACGCAGGAATGCCGATAATGGCAATATCACGTTAGTTACACTAGATAGAACTGATAGCTATATCGAAAGTGATTCCAGTATTGACTTTATTACCTTGGCCGCGCATGAATTACGCGGACCAATCACTATCCTTAGAGGCTACACTAGTATCCTACTAGATGATTACGCCAACACATTCAGCGATGATCAGCGTCAAATATTAAATCAAATACAAGTTAGTAGTAATCGACTATCGTCTTACATAAATAATATTCTAAATGCCAATCGCTATGACAAAAAACAGTATAAATTTACCTTAAATTCGGTGAATTTAATTGACGTTGTTAATCAGGTTAAGCTTGACTTAGAGCTAAGGGCTGCGACTTTTGGCTCTAATATTGAGTGGTCAATACCAAACAACTTACCTAATGCCTATTGTGATCCTAGCGCCATCGAGCAAGTTTTAGTTAATTTAGTTGATAACGCTATTAAATACAGTCACAACAATAGTATTATTAATGTTAATTTTGAAATAGATCCCAATAACAGTAACTACATTATAATATCTGTAGTTGACCATGGGGTGGGTATTACCCGCTCGGCTCTACCTAACTTGTTTAGTAAATTTTACCGCAGTGAACGCACCGGTAACGCCGTAGGTGGGTCAGGCTTGGGTCTATATATATGTCGAATTATTACCGAGGGTCATGGCGGCAATATTTCTGTTCAGTCCACACCAGGCAAAGGTAGTGCCTTCTACTTTACTATACCAATTTATAATGAAGACAACGTTATTAAACTTGATAATCGCCCTAGCGCCCAGATTAACAACCACGGACTTATTAGGTAAATTTATTGCCTAAAATAAGTATTATTGCTAGAATATCAAAGTAATGGTCTCGTCGTCTAACGGTTAGGACACTGGGTTCTCATCCCAACAATCGGGGTTCGATTCCCCGCGAGATCACCAAATTTGCTAGAAATATTTAAGAATAACTATTTTGGCTACATAAAGCTTGATTTAAAAGAGCGATGCTATAGCATCGCTCTTTTGTTTCTAGCTAACTAATTTACAACTTGATCTGTACAGTTTTATCTGACCAGAAAGAGGATTTGTAGTGTAATATTAAGCCAGTACTATCTTTTGGCACCTGAAACACAATAGAACCTGATTTTTTGCCACCCTTAGCAAGCTCACCCGAATCTAAGCTATCGTCTGCTTGGGCCAAAGCGGCGTCAGTATATTTTTCGATATTACCGTTAGCATCCTGCATTTCCCAGTCTAGAGCATTATATTGCACTCGATCGTCAGACTTATTCTCAATTAAGATATTAACTTTTATATACTCCATGCCATCTTTAGGCGCACTAAACTCGTTACCTGTATTATAATTACGCTCGATCGATTTAACAGTTATTTCTTTATTGTCATAAGCAATAACATCACCAACCTTAAACTCAGTCTGCTGCTCTTCTTTTGGTTTTTCTTGTTGTGAAGAATTGTTGTCACTACCTACTTTTGTAGCATCCTTATTACCCTGTATCGCTGGAACGATTATACCTATAATTACTATTATAACGATTAACCAAAACCACCATTTCTTAAAAATTGGCTTTTTGGGCTGCGATATTCCAATGCCCTCTCTCATTATGTTTCCTCCCTGTATCTTGTTTATTTATACCCAAAAAACTTGCTCGCCGCCAGATACAAAAAACGACACCGCAAGGGTGTTCTAAGACCTATTTACAAACCAGAGTTTTTGGCTCAGCCTGCTATGCGGTGCCGTTTTTTACAGCTGAACCGCATAGGTAAATTCTGGTTCAAATAATATGTCTTAGAACTCTTTTAGTATACTAC
>CAMXZF010000021.1 GCA_947253405.1 uncultured Candidatus Saccharibacteria bacterium
AAATAGCCCCCTCGCTCTTTGAAAGAGTTTTTGCAATAATCATTAACGTTGTTTGTAACACAATATTAACTAGCTTAAGCTTACGTAGTAGAGCTTAGCTATCATAGAATTAAATTCGTAATAAATAGAACCCAATTTATCAATTTAAGCTATATAACTGATTGTCTTAACATACAAAGGTACAGGATCGGTTTAGTTAGTTTAGTGTTTAATTTAGCGCGCAACTAAAATTAAATACTTAAATAATTGGCCAAACGCTATCATTCTAAGCCAAAAACATAACCCCATACAAACAAATAATTATAAAACGAAATCAACAAAAGGTTTTTGCGGTTTACATTTAGACCGATATACCCCAACACCTATAGAAATCATATCAAAAATAATTTTCCACAACTTATGCACCGTGGTTAAAAATACCCTAGCAATGTATTGACACTAGCATTTTGATGCGATATTATAGGGGTGGTTGATGAATAAAAAAAGTGTTCGTCAATCGCGCACACAAAAATAAAAATTATAAACAAATAAAATCACACAAAAACCATAAATCTATCTTCTAACGACCAGTAATTCTCGCAGCTGGTCGTTTTTTGTTTTATGCCTACGTAAATATATATGCAAATATAAAATAGGCACTTAAAATTAATGCCTATTTTGTAATATATAAATCCTGGTGGAGCTGGCGGGTAACGACCCCGCGTCCGAATGGTAATAATTTAACGCTCTACGAAGCCTAGTCATTTCTAACGTAGACATATCGTAATTCTTAAGAAATAACAAAAATAAAAAACGATACGGCTGCTATAGTCTCGCTAGCTAACCAACAGCAAATTCAACTAGCTAGATAGGTAGATATGATACCTTGATACTGCGACCCTATCAATCACAATATAGGTAGGCTGCAATTATAATTAAGCAGCAACAGCGCAAGCTGCGACCTTAGGAGTAAACAAGCTCTTTAGGTTGCTAGCAAACGCCTGTAAATGTGTTTTTGCACTTATTTATGACTATAAAGTAGTCACCTGCTCGCTCGTTAAATTATTAAAGTCCATCCGTCGAATCAATACAGCCCCGGAATATTCTCATCGTAGCAAATTAATGATTAAATTTCCACTGTTTAGCTAGTGATATAATCATAAACATGATAGCAAAAGTCAAAACAGCTGTAACTAAAGGCTTCAATAGTGCCTTAGTCGTAGCTGAATGCAGTATATCGAGAGGCTTGCCCGCATTTAATATTGTTGGTCTAGCTGATAAGGCTATTGCTGAATCACGCGAGCGTGTACGCTCAGCCATTACTAGCTCAGGATTTAAATTTCCAGTCGGTCGCATCACAATTAATTTAATACCAGCTGATTTATCTAAAGATGGATCACATCTTGATTTAGCTATTGCTATTGCTATTTTGGTGGCCAGCAACCAACTAAAGCAAACTGACGTTGATAAGACTTTATTTATCGGTGAACTTGGATTAAGCGGAGAACTACATTCAGTAAGCGGTGTTATCGGTTTCAGTGAATGTGCCAAGAAAGCCGGGCTTAACAATATTATTCTCCCAGCCGAAAATGCTAACCAAGCATCTTTAATAAACATAAACGTAATAAAGGCTACAACACTTAATAGCGTGATAATGCATGTATTAGGTGAACAAATTCTGCCTACATGCAAATTAGATATTGTTAAAAATAATTGTTCATACCCATTAACTATTGATAATATTTTTGGTCAAAATTTTGCCAAACGGGCTTTAGTTATAGCTGCTGCTGGTCACCATAACATACTATTTACTGGTCCACCTGGATCAGGAAAAACCATGCTAGCTAAATCGCTGCCATCTCTGCTACCTAATATGACAAAGAAAGAAATTTTGGAAACAAGCAAAATCTACTCGCTAGCTAACGAATCAGATGACATAATAACTAGACGCCCATTTAGATCACCACATCATACAGCTTCTTATGTAGCGCTAGTCGGCGGTGGCGCAAAGATTACCCCTGGGGAAATATCACTATCTCATAACGGCGTATTATTTTTAGACGAAATACCTGAATTTAGTAGCCGAACTCTTGAGGCCTTACGCCAACCCCTAGAAGATCACAAGATAAATATTAGTCGAGCCAGTAATAAAGCCACTTACCCTGCTAATTTTATGCTCTTAGCCACAATGAATCCCTGCCCCTGCGGTTATTATGGAGATCCAAAGCACGAATGCAGTTGTACTATACAAGCAATCAATAACTACCAGAAAAAAATTTCTGGTCCACTACTGGATCGCATTGATCTTTTTGTGCCCGTCACAAGAGTGCCGCAAAAAGACCTATCTAAACCAACCAATAACAACAATAAATTTGAAATAATACGAGAAAACATAAAAGATGCACGCAAACTTCAAATAAAGCGCCAAAATAAAGCCAATTCGAATCTTTCCAACAAAGAAATTAATGAAATTATTAAGATAGAGGGAGATGCCAAAAATATGTTACTAGAAGCTTCTGAAAAGCTTGCCTTATCAGCCCGCAGCTACTTTAAAGTAATGCGTGTGGCTAGAACAATTGCCGATCTTTCTAAACGCGAATCTATCCAAATTAATGATATTGCCGAAGCCTTGCAATATCGCAACCATTAGCCAGCTCTATAAAATGTTATAATATTGTCTATGAACACAGCATTTGACCTCGATAGCTTACTAAAAGAGCAAAAAGAATTAAGTGATTTTTTGGCGCAGCCAAGTGCCTTTAATAGTAAAGACTACACCACTAAAAGCAAACGCCTTAGTAAGTTAAGCGACATAATTAGTTTAATAAAATTGCTCAATAATCTAAAAGAGCAACTTAAGGAGGCTGAAATTTTAGCCTCCGATAAATCCAACCAAGATCTAGCTGATTTAGCAACAGCAGAAATAGACAGTACAAATGAAAAAATCAAGCAAATTGAGTCCGACTTAACTGATCTACTAGAGCCTCACGATCCCAATGACGACAAAAACGCTATCGTAGAAATACGTGCTGGTGCTGGTGGTGACGAAGCTTCTTTGTTTGCTAATGATTTATTAAAAATGTATCTACGCTATGGCGAAATGCACTCCTTGAAATCCGAAATAATCTCTGAAAATGTCAACGATGCTGGCGGTATAAAAGAAGTAGTTTTTAAAGTAACTGGTGATGAACCCTATGCTAAATTAAAGTTTGAATCTGGTGTGCACCGAGTTCAGCGTGTACCAGTTACCGAAAGCCAAGGTCGCGTCCACACTAGTACGGCAACAGTGGCGGTTTTGCCAGAAGCTGACGAAGCTGACGTTACGATCGACCCTAAGGACTTGCGCATTGATATATATCGCGCCTCTGGTCATGGTGGCCAGGGGGTCAACACAACAGACTCGGCGGTGCGTATTACTCACATACCAACTGGCTTAGTAGTCACCAACCAAGACGGCCGTTCACAAATTCAAAACAAAGAAAAAGCTCTGGAAGTGTTACGCTCACGCCTACTACAAATGGAAATTGATAAACTTAATGCATCAGAAACTGCAGAGCGACGTGCGCTAATTGGATCAGGTGATCGTAGTGAAAAAATCCGCACATATAATTTTCCTCAAGATCGGATAACTGACCATAGAATTAAGTACTCTAGATCTAATATACCAGCTGCACTTAGTGGTGATATTGACGACATTATAGATAATTTAAGACTAGCTGAACGCCAGCTAAATTTAGAAAAATCTAGCTAAAACGTTGTGACTATTAACCAATTTATCAAGCAAGCTATCACCGATCTTAATAACCATAACATCCCGTCTGCACGACTTGATGTTTTTATGATTACTAGCTTTATACTGGATAAGCCAAAAGAGTGGCTTTTAATAAATGGTAGCCAACAATTAAGTTCTGATAGCCTAGAATTGCTTAATGAGGCAATAAAAAAACGTATAAATAAAATACCCGTTGCTTATATTACTGGCTACAAATGGTTTTATGGTCACAAATTTAAGATTAACAATAAAGTGTTAGTGCCTCGACCAGAATCAGAAGTCTTAGTAGATGAGGCAAGCCGTGTAATAAAAGATAGCTCTTCAAAAATACTAGACGTCGGCACTGGATCTGGCTGTCTGGCCATTAGCGTAGGACTAAAGCATCCTAACGCCAATATAACTGCTTGTGACATATCAGATAGAGCCTTGTTGGTAGCAAAAGAAAATGCATTAAATTTGGGGTCAAAAATTAAATTTATCCAATCAAATTTACTATCTAACGTTGATAAGAATTTTGACGTCATAATAGCAAACCTTCCGTACATAAGTCGAACATGGACAGATCTCTCACCCGAATTAAAAGCCGAACCTGAGTTAGCGCTTTATGCGGCCGATAATGGTCTAGCTTTAATTAAAAAATTAATCAAAATGGCGCCAGACTACCTGAATATTGATGGCTACTTAATACTTGAATTGGATACTCGTCAAATAGATCAGATAAATCAATTTGCAAAAAGACATGGCTTTGATGTATCTAATACACAGCCTTTTTGCTTAACGCTCCAAAAGTCGTAACGCTATAGGGCGTCAATTACTATATAACTTCAACCACTTCAACGATAAAGCGTATGGGCGTATTTGGCTTAATCGCACCATCACTGCTACCACGATCACCGTAAGCCTTTTGGGCTGGTAAAGTCATCAAATAAATACCGCCAGCTTTTTTGCCCGCTAAACCTTCACGCCAACCGTCCACAACTTGCCCAAGACTTAATTCAGTTGGTGAAGCATCTGTGCCTTCTTGTCGGGTGCTATCGAAAATCTTTCCGTCTGGTGTCCATCCAGTATAGTTTACGCGTACCGTAGAAGACTCGCTAACTGTGGCACCACTGCCATCACGTATAGTTTCAACACTAATATCTTTTACGCTATCGGCATCAAAAGCGGTAATCTTGTCGCTATAATTATCAGCAAATGGTCGCATTTTCTGGCGCGTCTCAGCTTGACGCTTTCTGTACTCTTCCATTTGCTTCTTGTATTCACTAGCAGCCTTGTTGTTGGCAATTTGATTGGGGTCAATATCTTTGTTCTGAGTAGCTAAAATCATAAAAATTGACCCTGCCAACGTACCGACTATCATAGTTAAAGCGATTACCCATATTACAACTCTTTGCCACCTTGGCGTCTTGCTGTTTAAACTCATTATCCTCCTTAAAATATTATTTACTAAATAACCTTAGCCCCTAATTTTTCTGACAAGCTTATAGATAGTTTATCCATAATCTGATTAACTTCGCCCGAATCAATTGTTTTTCTAGGGTCATAAAAATCTAGATGCAATGTTACATTGCGTACTGAATCATTTGGTTTATACAAATCTAACGGGCTAACTTTGCACTTTAAGCTTGGCGCTAGACTATCAAGGGAATCTCGCACATAGCTATCAATTTGGCTATAATTTAAGTCAGACTGTATAGTTATGTCTCTTGCTGTACCTTGATATTTTTCTGTACCACAATACTTATATCGATAGCCCTCTAGAATATCTAGCTTATCTAACAATACATAGAAAACTGCTATAGTTTGAGGCAATTTTAGCGCTTTTGCGGTCACGGAATTTATCTCACCAATGTAAGCGACTACTTCCCCATTAACAGAAGCTTCAGCCGAACGCTTTGGCTCAAAAATATTATTTTCACTATCTATATTAGGTAGATTATCTAAGCGCATATATTCGAGTGAACCAGGCTTGACATTTAAAGCATATTCTAAAACCCTTTTTGCTTGATAATAAGGAGAGAGGCTTTTAGTGTTGTTGGAAGTGACAATAACACCTAGTTGATTAATCTCTTGCGGTAAATTAGGTTCAAATTCATCCATCAAGCCCTTTTGATGAATCTTACCAATCTCGAACAGTACAAAATCGTTGTAGCCCGCTTTTAAGTTTTGCTGTGCACACAAAGCTAAACCTGGCAGTAAATTGCGCCTATAATATTGAAGCTTGGGCGAAATAGCATTAGTTAAACGATAGGCCTTCGCTTTTTCGTCATTCACTTTATCGAGCAGATCTCCGTGAACAAATGAATGTAGTACAACTTCATTGCCACCAACTGATTGTAAGCGCTGACGCATTAGCATTTGCATTTTGTATAACTTAGAAGGCTGGCTAGCTATGAAGCTTCGCTTTGGCAAAGACACTTGAATATTGTCGAAACCGTTAATGCGACCAATATCTTCAATAACGTCTTCTTTGATATTCAAATCAGTACGCCACCATGGACTAGAAAACTTAATCGTATCATTATCTATGTCAATATCCTTATAATCTAAGTCTGTTAGTGTACTCACAATAGATCTAATATCGCAAAAATCAGCCTGCCCAATTATGTCTTTAACATCATTAACTGACAATGTGAAGTTTACTGGTACCGACTCATTAGGATAACAGTCAATAATATCAGATTCTAATTTAGCGTCAGTGTATTTAATAAGCATGTCTATTGCTTTCGCGATAACCGGGTGTGTCAACCGACTGGGCTGACCTTTTGTAAATCTAGTGATCGCCTCGCTAAAAATTCCATGACGAAATTGAGTAGCGCGTAATCGATAAAGATCAAAACTAGCACTTTCCAATAAAATACACTTGGTGCTATCGTCAATTTCGCTATTTTTACCACCCATAGCACCGGCCAAAGCAATTGGTACACTATCTTTAGTATTACCGACTGCAATAACAATGTCATTGGCTGTTAAGTTAATAATTTTACCGTCAATCAACTCTAATTTTTCCCCATCCTTGCCTGGTCGCACTATAATATCAACTTTATTAGTCGGCGATAATTTAACCAGCTTGTCAAAATCAAAGGCATGTAAGGGCTGACCTGTTTCTAACATCAAATAATTCGTAATATCTACTGCCGCCAAATCAGGTCTTATGCCGGAACGCGATAAATAGCTACGCATTTTTAATGGCAAATTTTTATTATTATTAATGTTATTAATAACGGCACATTCATAGCGACTACATAGACTGCTGTCTACAATTTTAACGCTAGCTAGGCTATTGCTGATATTACCAGTCTCACTGCTTATATTGTTAAACCAATCTGGAATACTAGCCTTATTTTTAGTAATAGCGCCAACCTCACGCGCAAAGCCAATAACCCCAAAGCAATCCGGCCTATGCGTTAAGCTCTTGTTCTCTACCTCAATCAAATGATCATTCAAGTCTAATACATCTATCAAGCTTTCACCCGGCTTTGCTTCGCTATGATCTAGTTCTATGATCCCTTTGTGATCATCCCAAAGATCAAGCTCCTTTGGGCTAGCCATCATACCCTGACTGCTAACACCACGCAATTTACGCACACTAAGCTTAAACGGCTCTTTAGTGTCATAGCTGGCAGGGACAATTGAGTTTGGCGGTAGCCAAACAGCTAGCATATCCGCATGGACATTTGGCGCACCGCAAACCACCTGAATTAAATTATCTCTATCGCGACTTACATTATCAATTCTATTATTATCGTCAATTTTGCAAATATGCAAGTGGTCACTATCGGGATGATCTATGCATTCAACTACTCTAACAACAGTTGCTAGACTATACCTATCTACTAAACTATTCACAGATTCTATTTCGACCAACCTTGTGCCAATTAAATTAAGCAAATTGTCGATATCTAAGTCAGTTGATAAATATTTTTTTAACCAATTAAGTGAAATTACCATAATAAATCTTATCTATTTAAACTCCTTTAAAAAGTTTAGTTTACCCGAATTAAATAATCGTAAATCTTCTACACCATAGCGCAGCATAACTAAGCGTTCTAATCCACCACCCCAAGCAAAGCCTCTATATTTATTCGGATCAATACCGGCCTCTTTAAGTACGTTCGGATGCAACATGCCACAACCCAGCATCTCTAGCCACTCTGAACCCTTGCCCTTGCCGCCTAAACTAGCTGGTTTTTCAATAGCAAATTCTAAGCTAGGTTCAGTAAATGGAAAATAGCTGGGTTGAGTTTTTATGTGTAATTTTTGATTATAATAAGTTTCAAAAAAATTAGTCAGTACCCCTATCATCTGAGCCATGTTGGCATCTTTGGAAACAAAGACGCCTTCAATCTGATTAAAAGTATGGTCATGAGTAACATCAGCATCTTCATTTCGAAAAACTCGCCCATAATTAACTACGGCAATATGACCACCCTGGTCTAAAACCTCTTTACCCTGTCTTAAGATTCGATTGTCCATCGCAGTAGTATGTGCGGGCGGAATAAATCCCTCCTCTGTGCGAAAAGTGTCATAGCCATCACGCGCCGGATGGTTGGGCGGAAAGTTTAAGCTAGTAAACATGTGATAGTCATCATCAATTTGCCTAGCCTCTTGGCAAGTAAAACCCATTAAACTAAAAATGTCGATAACTCTTTTTAGTTCGATGTTCAGCGGGTGAATAGTGCCTTTGTCGGCAGTTAAGAAGCTAGGCTTCTTTGCTCTATTATTAGCTGTAGAATAGTCAAACGGTGCGGTTACATCGATTGGTTCTACCGACTGGTCAAGCTTAGCTATCTCTAGCTCCTCAACTTTTTTGATTAACTCTTTTTTTAATTGATTTACTTGATTGCCTAAAATAGCTCGCTCTTCGGGGGCTGCTTTTTTAATCAAAACGTAAAGGGATTTTAGTCTTTTTGATTTTAAAATATCGCGCGGGTTCTCTAAAGTTTTAACCTCATCGAATAGGCTCTGTCTTACCTCACTAGTAATCATATATTAGATATTTTAGCATATTAATATTATAGATAGGCCTTAGTATAAGGTGTCAATTTAACTAAGTGTTGTTAATTCTATTAGTAAAGCCTTTCTGCTGACTAATTAACTGCTCTCTTAAACCCGTTAGCCAAACACTAGTTTGATTTAGGGTGTCAGCAATATCTCCACTAACTTGCTTAAATTCGGTACTACTGGCGATCTTAGTCGATAAATCTTCTAAATTTTTTATAATGTCTTTATCTTTAGGGTAACGACTAGCTACAGCTTTACTGTATTTTTGTGCTGTTACCAATACTTCGCCATCCAAAGTATCTATGCCGCTAAGACCTTCATTATAAAGCTTGCTTAAATTATTATTATAGCTAACCACAGAAGCATAGTTCTTCAAAGACTCCAACAGTTCGTTATATCGACCTGCAAGTAATTTTACCTTATGGTAGCGTGGGTTTATTAAATCTCCAGCTATAACAGGTCTTAACTCTACTGCTAGCCCAACTTCATTTGACTTAGTCATGGCACGATTATATTGTTTAGTGGTGGCATCAATATAGCCTGTCTCTTATACACATCTGACGCTGCCGACGATTCGCCACCGGT
>CAMXZF010000022.1 GCA_947253405.1 uncultured Candidatus Saccharibacteria bacterium
TTAGTAGAAATGCTATAGCTAAAACAATGTTAGCTATAGAGAGGAATTTGGTAAATATTTTAGATATACTATTATCTTTATCTTTATCTTTGTCAGTAGCTTGATTAGAGCTTTGAGTAGGATCATCAGAATTAGAGCCAAATATCTCGCTAGAGTCTATTTCTAGAAAACCCTCAATAAAGCCATATAGAGTATCGGCTATTTTAGAAAGAAAGTCCGCAATAAAACATACAGCCCAGCCAGGGTCAGCTAAGGCGCAGATTTTGCTATTATCTGGCTGATCTTCACTATCATCAGTTGACGAGTCATCGCTAATAGCAGAGCAGACTATTTTCTTGTTTTCAAGCTTGCAGAACTGTGAGCATTTTTTTAATTCATTTTTTAAATTTTTTACGGCATCTGGATCACCTTGCATTTTTTTACCATTTAACTTTTGACATTCAGTCCCATCGTCAGTGGATGCGACTGGTTTAGTTGGTTTTTTGGGATCTTTATTGCACGAAGCTTTTTTTGTCATGTTATTTAGAATGCCGTACCTACAACAATGGGCTATCTTAGGAGTAGCGTTATTTTCTGCGTTGATATAACAGAAATCTTGACATCCATCCGTAGTTATAGCGACCGGTCTGTATTTTTTGTTATTAAACTTTTTATTACAGACTTCGAAAGCTTGGGTGCCTTTATAATCGACTGCGTATACGTTTTGTGTTTTTATTAGCCCAACAACTAATAAAAAAAAGACCGGCAAAAATAAATATAAAGCAAAAGCCCTGACTGAGCACCTTAAGTTCTTACTAAAAATCATTTTTGTTATAAAATTTGTATATTAAATATAAAAATAGCTTTATTAAGATAGAATTAACATAACTAAGTTAATATAGCCACCAACAGCTGGCGTATTGGTAACGGCGCCCGACCCAACAACAGATGTTACCCATTGAACGATAGCGTATCCAAGAATAGATATAACTAGCCCCAGGATAGCGTACAGAACAGTGTTTTTTGCGTCATTGACGCGATTATTATTACCACCAGACAGTACGTACCTAATACCGCCATATATTATCATAAAAATTGCCAATACCCCGACAATAAACAGCATCAAATTAATGGCTTTAGGTATAATAGCTTCAGAAGTACCAAATAAGTCGGTTGGTTGTCCTTCACCTCGATAAGCACCACTAAAAACGTCTGGCAAAGATAGAGCAAAAGTAGGTATAGCTAGCATAGCAACCCCAGCAACTGAGGCTCCTATAACTAACAAATACCTACCAAGTTTAGACATCAGATCTGTTACTTAGTCCAAAGACCAGATATCCATTGAACAACGGCGTATGCAATAATCGATAAGATTAAACCAACGATAGCATAAATAAGTGTGCTTTTAGCGCTTTCAACTTGATTTTTATCACCGTGCGCAGTTACATATCTAATACCAGACCAAATAATCATGATCACAGACAATATACCAGCAATAAATAGCATGGTGTTAATGACTGTGTTTACAATACTGTCATTACCGCTGAATAAATTGGTAGCTTGCCCTTCGCCTTTAGAGCAGTTTTCGTCTACTGCGCCGGTTAAACCCTTTGTGTGGTCACAGTTACCTGCGGCATAACTTAGGGGTGTAATTACTGCACCGGCTACACCGGCCAACATTAATACTGATAGCGCCCCCATCAAGGTTTGTTTAATTGTTTTTTTCATTCTGATTACTCCTTTTATAAATCATTTTTATTATACATTATAACAACATGAAATATCAACGCTAATTATTTCTGAAAAGCTCCAATTACAAAGTTAACTATAGCGTAAGCGATAATAGTTATTATTAAACCAACGATAGCATACATAAGCGTGCTTTTAGCACTTTCGATTTTTTGCTTATCACCGTTAGCGGTCATATACTTAATGCCGGAATAAATAATTACAATAACAGCTAGTAGGCCAGCGATAAACAGCATAGTATTAACAATAACTTCTATGACACCTCCATTGCCAGTTAGCTTGTCTTGATTAGTGCCTCCAGAGGCTTTATAGCCTGATCTGACGTTTTTTGTGGCTGATGAGCTGGCGCTGGCTGGAAGACTAATGAATGACGCCAACATCATTGTTGCGGTATATATTGTGTAAGTTATTTTTTTCTTCATCCTTTATCCTAAAATTTACTAATTACATAATTAACTATAGCATAAGCGACTATGGCTATTACTAGCCCAACGATAGCGTAGATAAGCGTGCTCTTAGCACTTTCGATTTTCTGCTTATCGCCATTAGCAGTCATATACTTAATACCGGAATAAATAATTACAATAACGGCTAGCAGACCAGCGACAAACAGTAGCGTAGATACGATATTACCAGCTATAGTGTTGACATCACTACCCGAATTAGCATTTGATGCCTTTTTTAGACCAGCTTTAGCATTATCTAGCGATTTAGCATTTGCTGTATTTAAAAAACCACTAAATAAGTAAAAAGCTGACATCATCTTAATAAACCGCATTCTTATATTTACCATTCTCAGCTTTACCTCCTTAAATTTTACCTAATATAAACTCTACTATAGCGTAAGCTGCAATTACCACTATTAAGCCAACAACAGCATAAATAAGTGTGCTTTTAGCACTCTCGATTGTCGACCTGTTACCGTTAGCCGTCATATATTTTATGCCACTTACAACAATAATAATTACCGCTAACACGCCAGCAATAAACAGCAGGGCTTTAATTATGCCGTTAAGTCTAGGAGTCAAAGTATCGCCACCCTTAGCTTCCGTACACAGCCCAGACCCATCTCCGTTACAGTTTGACTTGGGGATTGTTGCGGCTATTACATTTGATGTTAAAGTCAATAATCCAAAAACCAAGACTGCGAAGGTAAACAATGTTTTTGTAAGCTTTGTTATCACTCTTTTTGTTCCAGTGTTCATTTTTTGTTACCTATAAATGATTTAAAACAAACTCCATTATTGAATAGGCCGAAACCGCAACAACTAACCCAATAATGGCGTACAATATGGCCTGTCGAGACCTTTTTATTTTGTTAGCATCGCCATTAGCTAGCATAAACTGTAAGCCACCGACTATTAGTGTCATAACTGCGATTATACCAACTAGTATAAAAACTCCACTAATTAAACTATTTAAAGTTGAATCAGGAGTCGACTTTGGTATATCAACAGTCCATTTACTTAGTAAATTAATAAAATTAAATTTCACTTTACCTCCCGCCTAAGATATGTATTTAATTACAAAACCAATTATAGCTGATGCTGAAACACAAATAATTAAACCTATAATCGATTTCGTAATAGTACTTTGAGCCTCTTTAACCTTACCTGGCTCGCCGGTTGAAGTCATATATTTAATTCCTCCATAAATAAGCATGCTGAGTGCAACAATTACTAGAGCTCGAGATATTATGTCGGCTACATTAAACCCGACAGCCACTATTATTTGGCCGGGGTCTTTATTTTTGTCTAGTTTTCCCTGCGTAATTCCATCTACTCCTCTAAACAAGGAAGGAAATCCTAAAAATCCGCCACCAGAACCAGCAGCATAGACTTTGGCTGGCATTAAAAGTGCAACGATTAGAAATAGCGGCAAAACCAGGTGTTTAAATAGTTTAATCATCAGCTAAACAACCCTCCAGGTATTAGATAATTTATAAATGACCATAATAGGAAGTACGCAATTAAACCACCAATAGCTCGCCCGATTGTGCTAATACCGGACTTAGCTTTTTGTGCATTACCATTACTGGTAATATAAAGAAATGACCCATAAACTACTCCAATAAAGACGGCCGCAATAACACCGGCCGCTACCCAGTTAAAAATCGATATAATTAATCCACCAACTGCACCAGTGTCACCATCTCCTTTGCAATTCCAAATACTTAATGCCGTGTTTGTGCCACAACTACCAGCAAAGGTAGCTTGCGCCAACAAAGCTGTAATTGCAAATGGGCTAATTAGGGATATTATATGCGTTAATTTTTTATTTTTAGCCATAGTCTAAGTTTATATAAATATTATATTAAATTATAAAAATATGCAAACTTTAATGCTATAATTGTTCACTGGAAGGGTGACCGAGTGGTTTAAGGAGCCGGTCTTGAAAACCGGTGCGGGGCAACCTGCCGAGGGTTCGAATCCCTCTCCTTCCGCCACATTTATTATATAGGATTAGTCAGTCGCCACAGCCAGCTTGGTCTGGCGATTTTATTTTTATTAATTAGATTAAAATTATTGCCGTTTACGTTTATTTCGCAGATTAAACTATTTTGACCAACACTTTCGGGGCTACTTAAATATTTTGTTGTTTTAACATTAATTGGCTGGTCACTAAAGCGCACCAGCTTAAGCCCCTTATTGTTAATTAGTTCGCTATTTTTACCCCAGTAGCTATGAATACTACCGAAGGTGCTGCCCGACTTAACATTAATTACACTAATATCTTTTTTTAGTTTATCTATTAATTGACCAGAGGAATCAAAGGCGCTACTGTAGCTATTATTATTCAGGCTAACTGTAGCGGCGGCAATGTTTTCGTTATTTATATTAATATCGCTTAAGATAGCTACGCCCCGCCCCGCTTCATCAGTATAGCCAGTTTTTCCACCAACTACACCATTTTGGCCAAGTAGGCGGTTAGTGTTTTTTAGTTTTCCAATTACAGGATAGTCAATTTCTTTTTGTCCAATAATTTTCATAAGCTCAGGACTAAGTCGCATTGTTAAGGCGATCTTACATAGGTCAATGGCGTTAGAGGTCGTACTAGCATTAAAACCACTGGCGTCGTTACCAATGCTGGTTGAGTTCAAGTTGTGGCGTTTCAACCAGTCTTGGGCAGCTAAACGATAGTTATCTAATGAGCCAAAAGCCCAAATAGCTAAGCTGTCGGCCATATTATTGGCGCTCGCTAGCATAATGCCTTCGATTAGCTGTTTTTGGCTTAGTGTCTGACCACTATAAACTGGCACATTACTACCGCCGGAGTTTAGAGTTAACCAATAGCGCGCCTCATCATCTGGCGTCATAGTAATAGCGGGACCATTATTTTTTAGGGGGTATTTTTCTAGCACCACTAGACTAGTAATCATTTTTGCTAAGCTGGCGGTTGGCCTAGTGGACAGTGCCGTTGGGTCATTGCCAATATTTCGACAAACTATCTGTTTGTTGTTTGGGTCTATATAACCAACTGCACCCCAGCCGAAACCCAATAATTTTGACTCTAAAGGTTTTTCTTTTATATCATCAAAATTGATGTTGGCGCTGATTGTCGGATCTGGTAATGGTCTTGTAAGAGCATATAAAGCGTAAGCCAAAACGAATAGTGCAATAAAAAACAATACCACCCTTCGCCACTGCATAACTATATTATATAATACTCTTATGGAAAAAAGTGTTTTTACAAAAATTATTGAGGGTGAAATACCCTGCTATAAAGTTTACGAAGATAATAAAACCTTTGCTTTTTTAGATAATAATCCTCTTAGCGATGGACACACTTTAGTTGTACCAAAAAAACAAGTCGATAAATTTTATGACTTAGATGAAGATTACTATAATGCCCTATTTAGTTCGGTTAAAAAGATTGCAAAGAATATGGAGCGTGTTTTAGGTGTTCGTATTGGTGTAGTGGTTGAGGGATCTGAGGTAGCTCACGCGCATATTCATTTAGTTCCGCTTTATGATCGAAACGTCTTGCAACTTCATCATGGTTATAAAGTAGACAGCTCTAAGGCTGGTATGGAAAAATTAGCCAGCAAGCTTTATCTGGCTAGCTAATTTATTCTTCGATATAATCGCGCAATCGGCTAGTGTCTTTGTTTTTGCGTAGTTTATTAAGGGCTTTAGCTTCGATTTGGCGAATACGCTCTCTAGTGACGGCAAATTCAGCCCCTACTTCTTCCAGGGTATGTGGTCTACCGCCTTCTAGTCCAAAACGCAACTTAATTATTTTTTGCTCACGGTCAGATAGGGTGTGAACAACACTCATAACTTGCTCTTTAAGTAGTCGATCGCTGGCGGCATCTTCTGGCTTAGCAACTGAATCATCTTCAATAAAACTGCCAAGTTCACTACTGTCGTCACCATCATCATTGCTACCGATAGTTGCATCTAAGCTTTGGATGTCTTGCTTGATCTTAAAAACATATTTTATTTTTTCAGGTGTCTCATCAAGCGCTTTAGCTAGCTCATCAATAGTTGGCTCGCGACTTAACTCTTGAGTCATTTTGCGCTGAGTGCGTAGAAGTTTATTAATAGTTTCAACCATATGAACTGGTATACGAATAGTACGAGCTTGATCGGCAATAGCTCGAGTAATAGCTTGCCGGATCCACCAGGTAGCATAAGTAGAAAACTTAAACCCACGCTCAGGATCAAACTTTTCTACAGCTCTTAATAGCCCAGTATTACCTTCTTGAATCAGGTCTTGAAAGTCCAGACCCCTACCAGAATAGCGTTTAGCGATTGCTACTACTAAGCGCATATTAGCTTCCGCCATTTTATCTTTAGGTCGTTTTAGTCTCTTAACCTTGAAGCGTAAGCTTTCAATTTTTTTATTTAATTGAGCACGTTCACTAGCGTCAACACTTTTTAATTGATCTTTTAAGTCTTTTAGTTCTTGCTCGGCTTTTTCTAGCGGTTCAACATTTTTAATAATATCTAAGGCGATGCGTTTTTCCTCATCTGCTTCAAGCAGTGGAATGCGTCCAATTTCACGAAGATAGACGCGGACACTATCGTCAGTTGTATCTTCAATATCAGTCGGTTCAATTATAGTGTCGCCAGAAAGCTCAGACTCGATATCTTCAGGCTCTTCTACCTCGTTATTAACCTCAGTATCATCATAATTATCGTTTAACTTTTCGTCATCTATTTTGTCCGCTCTTTTTTTTGCCAAAACAAAACCTCCCAAATTTTAGGTTAATAAGATTTTTATTTTTGTAAATTTTAGTTCTTTTAATAATGACGCCTTGTTAATATAGCTTAAGATTAACTTTAAATTTTAGCGCAAGCCAATAAAGGCTCCTAATTTTCTAAACTAGAATAACATAATAAAACTCCAAAAAGCAAATTTAATTATGGTGTTTGTGCCAGATAGACTTTAGTGATAGACGCCTATTGTATTCAACTGACCCAGTTTGAAATAGTTTGGCAGCTAAAATAAATACTAAAACAGTAGCTACTGACATAATTAATAAGCTAATAAGCGCTTCAAAAATTGATAGATTTCCGACCGCATTTCTAATCATTAATGGTATTGGTGCTGTAATTGGGCAATACATTAGGAAGCTTATAACCGGTGTGGTTGTTTTTGTCATTAATAGCGGTGCCATATAGAGCGGCGCAAAGGTTAGCATTACTGGAATTGCAACATATTGATTGGCTTCTTTTGCTGTTGGCGCAACAGCGCCAATAGCAACCAAAATTCCACTAAACAACAATATCGATACAATAAATATAAGGCTGGCCACTACTGTTCGCGCAATATCAAAACTCACACTTATCCCCGCTATACTAGGTAGACCGAGCTGTTTATAAAAACATAGATAAACACCTAGAGCAAGTAAAGTAATTAGTGCTATTTGTATCAATACCAATGTCAAGAAAGAAAATATTTTACCAACAATCAGAGTTCGTGAAGTGATGGTGGTAAATAGCATTTCAGTCACACGATTCTCTTTTTCTTCAACAGTGGCGTTTAGCATCTGCGAGCCAAAGACACACATAATAAAATAAAACACCACTAAAAATGCGCCAGGAATTAGCATTTCGGCTAGCAAATCATGCTTTTCTCCGTCTTGATAATATTCAGTTGCAAAATTCACTTTACCTTTTAGGGCGGAAACAATACCTGGGTTTACTTGTATTGCTATAGAATTTTCTAACAAAGCATTAGCTAAGTTTTGGTATTTAGAGTTGTCAAATAGTCCGGCATTTTTGGCATATAGTTTTACTTGACTTTTATTTAAATCGGCTGGATATACTACCAACATATCAAGCCTGCCCGACTTGACCTCATTAAATGATTCATTAAAATCATTACTAATTTGAGCTTTTAATGCTTTAGCGGCTTCAGGCTTAATATTTGTACCTTTATCTATATAGCTAAATTTTATGCCCTTGCTGGCATCTTTGAGAATTTCGTTACTAGAGTTATTAGACCAAAGACTAAGCAGGGCTATAAAGACAATGCTGACTGGAAAGATAAAAATGCTAAACCAAAAACTTTTCTTTTTTAGCATTCTGATAACTTCAAAACGGTAGACGACACCTAAATTATGGCCTAGCAGTTTGATCATTTTATTCTACCCCCGATAAGTGGCTAGAACCGTATACTTCTACAAAAATATCTTGTAAATTTTTGCCACCATATTTATTTTTAATATCACTAACATAACCGTATTCTTTAGCGACACCATTTTTTAAAAGTAAAATACGATCGCACAAAGCTTCAACTTCTTCCATCTGATGACTAACCATTACTATGGTTGCACCAGCTTTTTTCTTGTCCATAATAATATCCATTAAAAGCTGGCGATTAACGGGGTCAAAACCTTTGGTCGGTTCATCTAAAATTAAAAGACTGGGGCTGTTCATAATAGTTACCCCCAGCTGGACTTTTTGTTGTTGTCCGCCACTTAGTTTAGATATACGACTTTTAATATAACCCTCTAATCCAACTTTTTTTAAATAGTTAGTAGCAAAGTCTTTCGCCTCTAGCCGCATCATCCCTTTTAGCTCGCCAAAATAAACCATAACATCTAAGACTGATTCTTTTTTATATAAACCGCGCTCTTCTGGTAGATAGCCGATTTTGCCACCAAGCTTCTCGCTAAAGGGCTGTCCATCAATAAGTAGCTCGCCTTTAGTGGGCTGGTAAATGTTAAATAGCGCACGTAGGGTGGTAGTTTTTCCGCTACCGTTAGAGCCAAGAAAGCCAAAAACTTCGCCGCGTTTAACAGTGAAAGACAAGTCTTTTATAACCTCTTTGTCGCCAAAGGTCATATTTAAATGCTTTACTTCTATTATATTAGGGTTAGATTTTTTAGATGATAGCATATTTTTGTTATTTAATTTATTAGCCACTACTAGCTTAATATGTTTAATAATTATATTATCAAAATTTTAAAAAAGCTAGCATAAAACTATGCTAGCTAAATTGGAGTTTAATTTTTGATTATTGAATTTGGATTTTACGAGCTTGCTCTTGCTTAACTTTATTAAAGGTAACAGTCAAAACACCGTCGCGCAAGACAGCTTTAATGCCATCTTCTTGCACTGGTACTGGTAAAA
>CAMXZF010000023.1 GCA_947253405.1 uncultured Candidatus Saccharibacteria bacterium
TGTATAAGAGACAGATACTAAGGACGATATCTTGAACTTTAGTGGTGGCAGTTTCTGCCGGATATTTGTAGGCAATAACGCCACGCGGATTTTTCCCTACGATGCCTAAATCGGCATATAGTTTACGGGAATTGACTTTAATGACAAGCCCATCGGTATTAAACGGTAATTGTTTTTGCAAGTTATTAGGAAATTCTTTGGCATACTTTAGAGCGCTACTAAAATTTGGTTCTAAGTGCGCGCTTTTATTGACTTGAAAGCCTAAGGTAAAAAGCGCACTATAAACTGCCTCGTTAGTGCTAAGCCTGTCGCTATCCGCTATTAAGTCATAGGCATAAAATTCTAGTGGTCTAGAGGCGGCTATTTTAGGATCGAGCTGTCTAATTGTGCCAGCAGCTAGGTTACGAGGGTTAGAAAAGGTTTTTTCTCTTAAGCTAGCCAGTTTTTCATTCATAAGCTGAAAGTTTTTTCTAGACATAATAATTTCCCCCCTAACTTCTAGCTCGCCATTAATTGGCAGAGTCGCATTGCTGTGGAGTTTTAGGGGTACACTTTTAATAGTTTTAACGTTAGAGGTCACTACTTCACCTACCCAACCATCACCACGAGTAACTGCCCTAACCAATATGCCATTTTGATAGTGCAACGAACAAGCCAGGCCGTCCATCTTTGGATCTAGCCAAAAACCACCGTCTTTAAATTCGTCTAGCTGTTTGGAGTTAAGGTTTTTGGTTATATAGTTAAGATTTCGCTCAAACCAAGCTTTAGCCTCAGTATCAGAAAAAGCATCAAGGATCGATGTCATACGTTTTTTGTGGCGATATTTTTCAAATTTATCAAGTGGCTTAGCGGCAATACGCTGCGTTGGAGAATCGGGCGTAATTAAATCGGGGTATTTATTTTCAATTTGTTTTAGCTCACTTAATAAAGAGTCATATATTGAGTCATCAACACTAGGGTTATCTAAGACATAATATTCATAGGCCAGCCTATTTAGCTGGTCGCGCAACACTTTAACTCTGTCTCTAATTTTATTCATTTACTATGTTAATCCATGAAATGAAGTTATTTTTTAGTTTGATCTAGGTTTTTTTCGGCATTGATAGCGCGTGAGCGCGATATCTTTTCGGTAGCTTCATCGTGGCGCTTTTTCCAAGCCTTATAAATCTTTTCCCAAATGTAGACACGCTTACGTTTTGCCAATTTGTTTGGCAGTGGCGTTGGATCGTCAACTAGCTTGCGGTATAAGATGTATATATAGCTAGAACACCATAGCATCGTGATCGTGCTAAGTATTAAAACCACTATTGGCACTAGCGGTTGCCAAGTTAATTTTAGGGCTGAGTCTAGGAGTATAGCTGGTGTCAAGATAGCTAGCCAAATAACAGCTATAGGTATCATCATAACAACTAGTCTTAATAGTATTTTGGCGCGTCGACCCACTACTAAGTCGCCAGCAGCGCGCATAGCGGTTAAAGGATACATACCTGGTAGCGAAGAGATAATAAGGGCTATAAAGCTAGTGACCATCCAATAAAGTGTCAGTATTATTATCAGAAACATTGCACACCAAGCGGCCATATTTTCGATTTGTATACCAGAGTTGATTATACCGACAGCAGTCATAGAGTTATAGGCCGCAAAAGCTAAGCCGGCAGGCACAACCTGTAAGGCAATAATAGAAAAAATTACTACCATTGACATAATTGATCCACCGCTATTATAGATACCATCGCGCAAGTTAACTTTTTTACCGTTAATGCGCTGTCTAATTAGCCAAACAACCGTTAACCAGCCATAGATTAATAAAGCTGCCGATAGAATAGTCTGCCCCGGATCTAGGGCTCTATCGCCGTTGGTGATAGCTTGGGAAAATAGTGACGGCCATTTAATCCAGGCTTCAACGCCAGATTTATCCAAAGAGTTGCGGAATTCATTAAAGGCTTCTTGGTTCATAAGGCCGACAATTAAAATTGAAAGACCAGCGTAAACCAGCATAAATTTAGTAAACAGCCAAGCGTTATCACGCAAAAAGCTGTAGACTTCACCAATGAAGCTAAAGTAGCCACGCATTTTAATATTGCGACTAGATTGGCCTTTGTTGGTCAAATAAAAGGTTCGATGTGGTCGTCGTGATTGATAATCTTTAGCTTTACGAACCAAACGTCGCCAGATAGATTTAAATAATCTACCAATAGCAAAAAAAGGTGTTAGTATTTTATAGACAATAGGGCTAAATTGATATATTTTTGACGATTCCATGCGATCGATACGCTGGTTTTGCCTTTCTCTAGTCTTGTGGATTTTTTTAGTAAGCTTAAGTTGCTTTTGTTCTATATTTCTTTTTAGACGCTCTGATTTAGAGATAAGAGATTCGTCTAGAGCTTTGCGCCGGTTAATTAAGATATGTTCGTGCCTAGACACTTTATATTGCCCACTACTCAACTGTTCTTTTTTTACTCTATTGTCTTTCTTTTTCATAAGTAGCTTACATTTTATTGATATTTGATCTTAATCGGGCAATTCTATCGTCTAAAGGTGGATGTGTACTAAATAATTTAGTTAAAAAACCCGATTTCATAGGATTATTAAAGAATAGGTGTGCTGTAGCAGTATTTTGTCGTCGCATCGGTCGAGCGTTTGATTTTAGTTTTTCGAGAGCGTCGGCTAAAGCTTCGGGGTCACGTGTAGTTAGTGCGCCAGAGGCATCAGCTAGATATTCACGCTGTCTAGATATAGCTAACTGGGTTAATAGGGCAACAATTGGTGCAATAATAGCAGCAAAAACTCCGATTAACATAAAAACACCATTGCGACTAGACTGATCTTTATCGTCGCTATAGAATGACATTCTTAAAAGCATGTCGGCAATAAAGCTGATTGCGCCGACTAGGCCAAAAACAATCATGTTAACACGAATATCATAGTTTTTAACATGAGACATCTCGTGCGCCATTACAGCATTAAGCTCTCTTTTTGTCATTATATCCAATATACCAGTGGTGGCAGCAACGTAGGCATGTTTTGGATCGCGACCAGTTGCAAATGCATTGGGTGCGGGATCGTCAATAATAAAAACTCTCGGCATTGGCATACCTTCGCTAATAGCAAGGTTCTCTACGATATTCCATAGTTCAGGACAATCTTTTTTAGTTATTTCCCTGCCACCATTAAGAATGATTGCTGTTTTGCTGGCAGCGAAATACTGAATGGTGGAGTATAGTAAAGCTACAACCAAGACTATTATAGTTATTGAGTAATCTTGATAAGCCATACCAGCTATCCAACCAAGTCCGCCAATGAGCAGTAGGAATACTGCCATAATAATGACAGTATTCCGCTTGTTCTTGCTAATCGCACTATACATTTTAATAAATCTAGGCTTTAGAGTTAAAATTTAACTTTTGGTGCTTCTTCGATAGCTTTACGATCTTCAACTTCAAAGAATTCTCTTTGCTTAAAGCTAAAGATAGCAGCAAATATATTATCAGGAAAAGTTTGAATTTTAGTATTTAAATCTCTTACGCCACCGTTATAAAAGCGGCGAGCGGCCTGAATTTTATCTTCAGTGTCGGTAATTTCAGCTTGTAAGTGCTGAAAGTTTTCTGAAGCGCGTAGGGTTGGGTAAGCCTCAGAGACAGCGAATAAAGATTTTAAGGCATCTTGGAATTGATTTTCTGCTTTACCGGCGGCAGCTGGCCCCTGCTCTGCTGCTTTAGTTATAGCCGAGCGTGCCTCGGTAACTTTTTCAAAAACTTCTTTTTCGTGTTTGGCGTAGCCTTTAACTGATTCAATTAAGTTAGGCAGTAAATCAGAGCGACGTTTTAATTGCACGGTGATATCACTCCAAGCTTCATCAACGCGGACACGCAGTTTTACTAAACTATTGTAAATGCCAACTATAGCGCCGATGATCACGACGGCTACGACTACAAGTATTATTGCCCAAATAGGCATGTTTCCTCCTTTATTAGAATTATAGCTATATTCTATCGCATTAAGCTAGTATATTCAATCTATAAAATTGTTTTCTAACCCCTTAACTAGCAAGGATATGACTTTAGGATTGGCGTTTTTCTAGAGACATAAATTTTAGACGATCTGGGTGGAAATATAGCTCAATTTGGCCAGTTGGGCCGTTACGGTGTTTGCTTATTATTAAGTCAGTAATGTGTTGCCGTTCGGTGTCGGGATTATAGTAGTCTTCACGATAAATAAACATCACTAAGTCAGCATCTTGCTCAATAGATCCACTTTCCCTTAGGTCAGATAACATAGGTTTTTTATCTGGTCGTGATTCGACAGTTCGACTTAACTGGCTTAAAGCTAGAACGGGAACATCTAACTCGCGAGCAACTAACTTAAGGCCACGAGAGATTTCACTAACTTCTTGCACACGATTATCGCCATAATTTTTACTGCCACTCATTAATTGTAGGTAGTCTACTATAATTAGCCCCAAAGGAGTTTTGTGGGCTTGACGCTGCGCCAGTGTTTTCATTTCTAGCACACTTAGTCCAGGTCGATCACTAAAGAATATTGGCGCTTCAGCCATTTCGCCCATAGCTTCACTAATTTTGGCAAAGTCCTCTTCGGTTAGCTTGCCTGTTCTAATATTCCAGCTATCAACACCGGCAGCTTCAGCTACCATGCGGTCAACTGTTTGAGAGTTGCTCATTTCTAGGTTAAAGATCAAAACAGACTTTTTTTCACGCGTAGCAACATTATAGGCAATGTTTTGTGCTAAGGTTGATTTGCCCATCGCTGGCCTAGCAGCTAATACAATAAGGTCGGATTTTTGTAAGCCGGCAGTTAGGCGATCTAGATCTTTAAAGCCAGTACGCATACCACGCAATTTATCTTTATTACGATGCAGATCTTCCATGCGGTCGAACGATTCTGTCAAAATTGACTCTAAAGACACAAGCTCACTTTTTTCAGAAGATTCACTAACTGCGTATAGATCAGCCTCAGCTTGAGATAAAATCGATTGAACTTCCTCTTCTTCAGAAAAAGCAAGCTGGCTAATGCGCGATCCGGCGCTAATTAAGCGACGACGGACAGCTGCCATAACAATTATGTTGGCATATTCTTCAGCGTGAGCTGACGAAGGTACGTAGTTAGTGAGGTCGCCAATATATTGCGCCCCACCAACTTGTTTTAATAATTTGGCGGCGCGTAACTCATGGCTTAAGGTTAATAAGTCAATCGGAGCGTGACGTTGATAAAGTTTTAAAATAGCATCAAATATTAAGCTGTGGCGCTTATCATAAAAATCATTAGGGTGAATTTTATCGGCAATATCAGCCATCACTTCTTCGTCCATTAGTATTGCCCCAAGTAAAGACATCTCAGCATCAATATTTTGCGGTGGAATTTTCCCGCCATAAGATTGATTTTTAGATGACTCTCTAGTTGTTTTTTTAGATTTATTGTTAGACAAGTTGATTGAAGCGTTAACTATGGGCGTATTATCAGGATTTTGATCAGATAAATCAGCCGACACTGAACTAGCTTTAGCCATGTTTAATTACCTCCCCGCCCCCCATTATATCTAAAATTTTTGAAGCCACAGAGTCGTTCGGTACGGATTGGTCGGACACGGTTATATTTAAAGCTTTATCGTATAGATTTTTATAAGCTAGATTTAACACATCTTTAAATTTATTGGCGTTAGCCTTTTTGCGGTGAAACTTCTTTGGAAAAAATAAAGTTAGTTCAGTTTTATCTTGGTTAAAACGATAATCGGCGAGCTTGACTAGCGACTTAGCCGCGGGTTCATCCATGTTGTTGATTTCTTCGATTAAATCAGACCAAGAAAAGTTTATCTGCGGGTTATCTGAGGCGTTACCTGATATTTTATTAGTTTCGCTAGTTTCTTCGGGCTCTTTAGCTGTCGCGGTTTCTTTAGATTCTTCTTTACTAGTTGAGTCAATTAATTTTTGGCTTGATTTATCTACATGCTTTATAGATGGTTTTTTATCGATAGCTGGCGTCGGTTTAGTTTCTTCCTCTTCTCGGCTAGATGAGTTTTTTAATGATTCTATAACTAGGATAGCTAGAAGTTTTGCATCAGGCAGAGCGTATTTGCTGACCTCCAATAGTTGATCTATAAAATAATAATAACTAGGTTTGGCGCTAGCCCTAGAGTCTAAATAGTCGACCATCTGTTTAGCTATGGCCGTAGCAGATAGACCACTATCAAAAAGCGCTTTTATAGTCTTAATAATAGATTTAGTGTCGCCCAACTGAATATTACTAAAAATGTTGTCCATGGTTGATTCCGGCACAAAGCTCAGAATTTGCTCCACATCAGCAGTGTCAATTTTTTTATTTAAATTAGATATTTGATCTAGTAAAGTAATTGAATCTCTAACACTACCGCCACCGGCTTTGGCAATTAATTCTAGGGCACTATCAGTTATCTCAATATTTTCCTTTTTAGCGATATTGCTTAAATGAGATTTTAGGGTGTTAATTTCAACTGGCTTAAAATGAAAGCGTTGCACTCTAGATAAAATAGTAGGCGGAACTTTTTGTAGTTCGGTGGTAGCTAAAATAAAAATAGCGTGCTGGGGTGGTTCTTCGATTGTTTTTAATAAAGCATTAAAGGCCGATTTCGATAGCATATGGAATTCGTCGATAATATAGATTTTATAGGCGGATTTCATGGGGGCTAGATTAATATTATTACGTAGTTCTCGGATATCTTCTACGCTGTTGTTGCTAGCGGCGTCGATCTCTATAATGTCAATGTCAGAGCTATCGATGTTATTGGTGTAATCGATGCCGTTAATTAAGTGAGCTAGAATTCTAGCTACTGTGGTTTTGCCGGTACCGCGTTGGCCAGTAAATAGATAGGCATGCACGAAACTTTTGCTATTAACTGCAAGGCTAAGTATATCAGTCACTTGACGTTGACCGATGACTTGCTTTAGATCGGTTGGTCGATATTTACGATATAAAGCTAAATGTGTTGTCTGCCTACTTTCTACCATATTGATATTGTTATTATAGCGCATTAGTTACAGCATTAAAAAAGCCACCCAAGATAAGGTGGAGTATTAATTCTGGTGCGCGAGAGAGGACTTGAACCTCCACGCCCGAAGGCATATGCTCCTAAGGCATACGTGTATACCAATTTCACCACTCGCGCAAAATTGACTTTAATAATATAGCAAAAAACTTTGCTAGTCGCAACAAATTTTGCCCCTGAAAGAGCAAAGGCGGCCACTGACAACTTGTTAGCTGGTAGTGACCGCTACTTTGCGCAAGACGACAAGTGCCGCTTCTCCGTAACTACGATTGTCCACCACAACAACTCCTTCGTTTGGGTACGGCACACATAGTCTTGCCTGATAAGATAATATCATAAGCCCATTGGTTTTTAAATACTTAAATAGGCCAAAGACTGTGGAAAACTGGGGGTTATGATACGGTGGGTCGGCAAAAATCAAATCAAAAGATCCATTTAAATACTTTTTGCCCTGACTACCTAGAGTCCAACTATTGACTGGGCTACAAATTAATTTTGTCTGCGCCTGTACGTTTAGGCTAGCGATATTATTTTTAATCACTTTTTGTGCGATTTTATTGTTATCAATAAAAGTAACTTTATCTGCACCACGGCTAATAGCTTCAAGTCCAATAGCGCCAGTACCGCTAAAGGCGTCTAAGACATTGCTACCTTTTATGACATCCATAGAATCTAACTTAGAAAATAAAGCCGATCTCACCCTGTCACCCATGGGGTGAGTTGATCTCGCCACATCAGCACTGATATAGCGGCCACCAAATTCGCCAGCTATAATTCTAATTCTTGCCATCTTTGTTATCAGTTATAGCTTCACCGCCTTTATAGGCACAATAGTACCAACTAGCCAAAACCGCCCAAATAATAGTAGGCATTAGAATCCGATTAGTTTGGTTAGCTAGCTTTGTGTTCCAGCCTTTATTTAAAAAGTTTTCATACATTTTTAGGTTATCAATTTTTTTAACGACTTGTCGATATTGGTCAGTAATGCCGTTTGATTTAACGATATCTTGACGCTGTTTGGCGGTTAGCTTAACTCTTTTAAAGCGTATAGGTGCGGAAACAATCGCTACACCCCATTCATAAAGTCCGTGCGAGGTCATTAATCCGCCCGGCTTCCAGTATTCCCAGTTGTTGATAAACTTATCTTTCACTGTGTCGCCGGGCATAATAATCTTTTTAAAGATAGTATTTTGTGTACCGTGACCACTACCTCTAATTTCGCTTAGGCGCTCTTCATAGGGGTAGTGATGAGCCGGAGTTAAGCCGTCAGTAATAGCGTGTGATAGCCAAGAAGCTTCAAAAGCAGCTTTTTCTCGATTCTTGCTAGCAATAGCTTGAATTAGATTATTTTCATTATGTTTAATTAGCTCGATCAAGTGATTATCGTTAGGGTCATTAGGGTCAATAAAATGGCGCGGCTCATCATGTGCTGGTGATTTACGTTTTATGCCGTCAGGCCCATTTAAACCCTCAAAGCGCAGTATTTCTTTAGAGGTTGGAAACCAGGCCTCACCAGCTAAATACCTCTGCAATTTTCGGCGTGAGATACGGTCAATTTTTTGGTGCGTGCCCATTAATCGGCCACTACCTCTGGTCATAATAGTTCCACTATACATATTTAATCTATTTTAATTTATTTAATTTAAAGTCGTTATCTTTTGGTATCTCTTTACTATCTTAGCGATTTCAGGGTATTTCAACAAGTAATCAGGGTTTAGTTTTATAGCTGATACAATTTCGTTGGCGGCGTCAGATGCTGATTTAATTAATCTGGTATCAGCTAAGCTAGCGATTTTTAGATTAATATCGCCGTGTTGAGCTGTGCCGTATATTTCGCCAGCGCCTCTTAATTTTAAATCTATCTCTGACAAGTAAAAACCGTCGTTACTGTGCTCAATTTCTTTCAAGCGTTTACTGGGCTCTTTGGTGTCGTTTTGGATCAGGTAACAATAAGATTTGTGTGATCCGCGACCAACTCGGCCACGCAGTTGATGCAACTGAGCCAATCCAAAGTTGTCGGCATCTTCTATGACAATGACGCTAGCGTTCGGCACGTCCACCCCTACCTCGATCACGGTTGTTGATACTAAAATATCTATTTGATGATTT
>CAMXZF010000024.1 GCA_947253405.1 uncultured Candidatus Saccharibacteria bacterium
AAAAAGTGAACAACTAGGCATAAAACCTGTAGATAATATTGCACAAAAAATAGTTGGTTATAAGTCAAAATCTAATCAATGGGTAAAAGCAAGTTCTATTACACAAACATTACACATAAATAATTCACATAAAACCCACAGCCGACCCACTAGTATTTACACTTTAGAACTATACGATATACACACTTTACACAGGGCTTATGATTATGATTACTATTTAATATAATAAAAGGACATTGAAAATGAAATTTACAGTAACACAAGAAAACTTATCAAAAGCTTTAAATAATGTAAGTCGTATCGCTAGTTCAAGAGCGGGTATGCCAATATTATCAAATATTTTACTAAAAGCTGAAGGTAACCAATTAATTTTATCGGCTACAAACTTAGAGGTTGCTATTGTAGAAAATATTAATGCTAACGTTAGTAAAGAGGGCTCAACTCTTTTGCCTGCAAGATTAGTGAATGATTTTGTATCTAATTTGCCACACGCAAAGCTATCTTTAGAACTAAAAGATAATAAAATTAATATAAAATGCGATAGCTATAAGTCTACTATTAATGTATTACCAATAAATGATTACCCTGCTATACCGGAAATAACTAAGGGTGACTCTATTAAGGTTAGATTGGATGATTTTAAGAAAGCTATCAATTTAACAGCGCCTATTGCTGGTAATGATGTGTCTCGACCTTTATTAACAGGAGTGAACATATATAGTAATGATGGTTATATATACATGGTGGCCACTGATGGTTATCGTTTAGCTGAAAAGAAATTAACTGACTCTAAAAAAGATTTTAATTTTCTAGTACCAGCAACTAGCTTAATTGAGTTTGGGCGTGTTTTTAGTGGTAGAGAATCAATAGAAGTATACTTTAGTGATGATCAGGTAAGTTTTGTTTCCGATAATACAGTTTTTACCTCTCGATTAATTGATGATAACTTTATTAATTACAAGCAACTTATACCAAGCGATAATAAATTTACTGCCAAAGTTAATAAAGATGAATTAATTAAGATTACAAAAATAGCACAACTATTTGCTAGAGAAACTTCTGGTACGATTACATTAGATTTAAATAGTGACGATAAAAAATTGAGTATATATTCGATTACGTCAGAGCTAGGTAATAATTCGTCTTCAATCGAGGCTAATATTAGTGGTGGTAACAGTAGTGTCAATGCGAATTCTAAATTCTTGATTGATGCGCTTAATTGTATCGATGGTGATGACGTTGAAATAGGTTTTAGTAGCAAAGTATCGCCAATCTTAATTAAAGGTAAAGACGATAGCTATATACACATAGTTATGCCAGTTAAATCATAGTTCAAATGGCAACACTTCGTGTGCAAAATTTTCGCTCTCATATAGATAAAACAATCGAATTATCTAATAAGGCTAATATTATTACTGGGTTTAATGGTAGTGGAAAAACATCATTATTAGAAGCTGTGGCAATTGCTTTAAACGGTAAAAGTTGGCGGTCTAATTTCGATAGTATTGTTCGATCTAATAGTAATTCTAATTGGTGGAGAATAGATTTAAATTTAGATAAAGAGGTTCGCACCGTTAAGTATATTAATAGTAAAAAAACATTTATTATTAATGATAAATGTTTTAATCGATTTCCTAAAAATAAAAGAATTCCAATCGTACTATTTGAGCCGAGTGATATGCAACTAGTTTATGGATCACCTCTACGTAGACGAAATTTTTTTGATCGCTTTATCGCTCAGTTGGATTATGAGCATCAGGTAGATTTAAATAAGTTTGATCGTATTAATAGGCAACGCAACAAGTTAATTAGAGAGTATGCCAGTAAAGATGAGCTCTTTGCTTGGAATATACAGTTGAGTACATTAAGTGAAAAGATTACATCCAGACGGAGTAACTTTTTAGATAAAATAAAAAAAGATTTTACCAATAAATATACTAAAATAGCCAATAAACCTGATATTGCCACTGTGGAATTTTTACCTAACACTAAAAAAAATGCTAGTAGTATATTAAAATATTTAGATAAGACTAACGATATAATCGGTGCTGGTCGTGACGATTTTTTGTTTACATTAAATTCTTTAGAAGCTAAATCTAACGCTAGTAGAGGTGAAAATCGTACTATTATGTTTGCTTTACTTAGCTCCATAGTAGACAATATTAGATCGAATAACAATGAAGCTTATATATTACTAGATGATATAGATAGTGAACTAGATAAAAGTCGGCGAGATAATTTATATAATTTAGATAGTTTTAAGAAAAACTTAATAGCTACAACTATTAGATATAACGGTAAGGCTTGTAAGCAAATCAAGTTAACTGATTAAGGGCATCAATAATATTGCCTCTAGAGGCTTTAACTGCTGGATAAACACCAAAAAATATTCCAATTAAAATTGGGATTGCCAAACCAATTAATAAAGAATTTAAACTAAAACATAAATTAATGCTTAGATAGAAAGATATAATTAGTCCAACCAAATAAGCTAAAGCAAAGCCAATTAGGCCACCGCGAGTAGTTAAGATTATGGATTCTAAAATAAACTGATTGCGAATATTGTTATTAGTCGCACCAACAGCCTTTCTAATACCAATCTCATGACGCCTTTCAACTACTCCGACTAACATTATATTCATAATGGCTATACCACTAATAACTAGCGTTGTAACTACAAATAGTACTACCAATAACTTCATATTCTTTAATGATTTAGTGGTATTATTTAGATAATCTTTTGCGTTGATTATATTATAGTCTGAACTATCCTTGTGATTATTTTTTAATATATTATAAATTCTATTTTTTGTGTCTTTATTATCATTATTAATTCTAACATTAATTTGACCAATTTTATCGGTTTTTGCTAGGTTTTGTCCGGACTTTAAGCCGATAAATGCAGAATTATTTATATCGAAGAACGCATTGTTAGATAGATTTTTAGACTCAGCAATACCAATAACAGTAAATTTAACCCCTTTTAAATTAATAATCTGATTACGCGCTCTTTCTGAGCCGATTAATTTACTGGCTAGATTTTTACCCAGTATAACCCAATTATATGAAGTCTCTTCTTCACTAAACCAATCTCCGGACAACATTTTTACAGGATTAAAATCTTTAAAATTACTATTAGTTGCAATTATATTAATGTTGTCGAGCTGATTTTTATCAAAAGATGCATTGCCTGATAAAAACAGACTGCTGTTAACACTAGATTTTACTATTTTAGATATAGTTGAAGTGTCATAATTGCTTAATGAATTATTGGGTGTATTCATTAAGCCTAATATATTGAATTTATTGTCTTGACCGTTAATTATTAGATCGTTTTTACTTAATGATCTTAGTTGATTGTTAATATTGCTTAGGACACTGTCCTCTATTATAAAAATTAAAGACAAAACAAAGACGCTAACGATAATACCAATAACAGTTAGAAAGCTACGTAGCTTGTGAGCACGTAAATTATTTTTAGCTAAATGGTAGGCTAATATCATTTTATCGACCTCTTTACTTTAGCTAAGCGCTTCCTTTTTTGCTTCTTTGATCTATAGTTTCTTTGCTTAGTTTGTCTAGAGATAGTTCTTTTAGTGATTTTAAAAGCATAATTATTAATTAAGTTTTTATCGCTTTCAATTTTGCCGTCGCGCATATAAATTACCCTGCTAGCAAACTCTAATAAGTTAGGGTTATGTGTGACCATAATAATAGTATTACCTTCGCGATGTAGGTTATTTAATTCACTCATAATTATCTTAGAGTTGACGCTATCTAGGTTACCTGTAGGTTCATCGGCTAAGATTATTGATGGCTTATTAATTAATGCTCGAGCAATTGCTACGCGCTGCTTTTGCCCACCAGACAATTGATTAGGTTTATAATATTCGCGTTCAGATAAGTTAAAGATTTTTAATAATTTACTAGCCTTCTCTAGATTCTTAAAATTAAAGCCGCGACGATAATTAAGCGGTAATATAACATTGTCTATAACAGTTAAGCTGTTGATTAAATTAAAATTTTGAAATATAAAACCAATTTCTTGATTACGAATTTTAGCCTGTCTAGATAAACTAAATCGTCTAGTATTCCGACTATTAAAAATATAATCACCACTATTCGGTTTTTCTAGTAAGCCAATAATATTAAGTAAAGTAGTTTTGCCGCAGCCACTTGGACCCATAATAGCTAAAAACTCACCCTTTTTTACATCCAAGCTAATTTCATTAAGTGCAATTGTTTGCATATCATCAAAACCAAAAACTTTTGATATTTGACGCAAAGATATTAGCGAATTATTTCGCTTTATATTTTGACTTTTTGGCGCTGAATTATCTGTTATCACTATATCTATAATAACAGTTTATAGTGTAGTTTTATACATTAAATAAGGTAAATAAAAATTATATTATTTTTTTATAAAAAATAATATATAACTGACTAAAAACTAGCTTTAATGTATAATAAAGCTTATGGCTGAACATAAGGTTCCACAAGACGTAGAGGCAGATGATAAACTAATCGGTCCTTTTAGTTTTAGACAGTTTTGCTATCTTATGGTTGCTTTTGGTGCTGGGGCGCTAGGTTATATATTGTCACAGATTGCCTTACCACTGGCTCTTTTACCATTACCGATAATACTATTCTTTTTAGCTATAGCTTTACCGCTTAGAAAAGAACAGCCTATGGAGATCTATTTATCTGCGGTTGCACGTTATTTTCTTAGCTCTAAAACAAGGCTTTGGCATGCTGAAGGTGAAGACTTAAGGGTAGAAGTTATGGCTCCAGAAATTATTGATAAATCAAGCTTAGTTAAAAAAATAGAGGGTGAAGAAGTCTCTAGAAGATTATCGTTTTTATCAAACATATCTGACACAAGAGGTTGGTCAACTAGAGGCTTAAGCACTCCTATGGCTAATAACACAAATTTAAATGATGACTTTGCTAATTCAGCTTCATCAGTTCAAGATATGATGGATGATGATTCTATGGACGATTTACTAGATAAGTCAAATAAAAAATTAAAACAAAATGCTATAGATAAAATGAATGTTATAGCAAGTAAGAAAGAAGAGAAAAAAGGCAAAGATTCTGAGCCTCAAAATCCTTTACCAGCTAAATTGGCAAGCGCTTCTCCCCTACCCAACTACACTCAGCCTAATGTAGAAGACACTAGTAGATTACCTGTTGATTTACCTAGTAACAATGTGACGCCAGTGTCAAATGCAGATATTATACAGGTAGATAGCTCTAGTGATGTAAAACCTATAGAAAAAGATAGACCAATTACTATAGAACCTAAACTAAACAACAATAAAAATCAGGATCAAATAGCTCCAATAAATCAACCTAACTTAGCTAATAAGACTCAAGCTTCAATAGAGTCAGATAATCAAAGTTCTATTACGACTAAAACATCTGATATAATAAGTGATATTAAGAATAAACCTGAATCGCTCGAAGCGGTAGAAAATAACTCAGGCAATAATACGGATGACACATTTGTAGATATTAGGTTGCACTAAATTGATAAGGGTGGTAAATAGATGGCTATAAAAATTCCTGCAAATAATCCTAACGCTATGATTGATAATTTCAAAAAGAGCGTTAATGATACTGAAAACATTAAAAATATCAAAAATCCCAATTCAACACAGAATGCTCTAAAGTTTAGTCAGCTAAGAGATAATATGGTGATTATGAATGACGGGTCATTTAGGGCAATTATAGCTTCACAGTCAATTAACTTTGATCTTATGAGTGCTAGAGAGCGTGAGGCGGTAGAATACTCTTATCAAAGCTTCTTAAATTCATTAACTTTTCCAATCCAGATATATATACGCTCTGAGAAGGTTGATATTGACCCATATATTGATAAGTTGAAAAAGTTACGTAATAGCCAAAGCAATATGCTGCTTGGAGTTTTGATGGATGACTACATGCAATTCATTGAAGCTATTGCCGAAGAAGCTAGTATTATGGATAAAAGCTTTTTTGTAGTTATTCCTTATAGAATTGGTGAAGAGAAAGATAAACTTGGTAGCACTAGTAGCAGTAAAGGCTTATTAGCCTCTATGTTTACATCTAATAAAACTTATATGAAAATTAAAGTTACAAGTGATCAATACCAGAAAGTAAAAGAAGAGCTAGATAACAGGGTTGAAACAGTAATTGGCTCCCTTAATCAAACTGGCATTAGATCAGTTAGATTAAAAACAAACGAACTAGGTGAATTGTTTTATAATATTTATAATCCAGACACAGCTATTAGCCAATCATTTGGTAACTTTAAAAATTATACTTCAACTGTGGTAACCAAAGGTAAAGGCGAAGCTAAGTTTACGCCTACGAAGGGTGTCTTATAAATATGAAGAAAAAACCAGAAAATCAGGAATCAATTAGGGAAAAACAGCGTCAACGCGAAGCTGACGAAGTTAATGATATTTTTCGTAAAGGTATTGTTACCTTACGCGACTTAATTGCTCCTGCTAGTTTAGAGTTTAAGTCAAACTATTTCTTATTAGGGATGCGCTATTGTCGAACCATTTATGCATATGGTTATCCACGCTCAATATATACTGGTTGGTTGTCATCTATCATTAACTTAGATGAAGTTATCGATATTAGTATGTTTATCTACCCAGTTGACAGTCAGGTAGTTATGAATAACTTACAGAAAAAGGTAACTCAATTAGAAGCATCAATGGAGATTAATGCTGAGCACGGCAAAGTGCGTGACCCAGCTTTAGAGGCTGCCTATCAGGATGCTGAGGAGCTACGAGATCGTATACAGGTTGGCGCAGAGAAATTTTTCCGTTTTGGTTTATATTTCACTATTTATGCACAAAGCGAAGACAGTCTAAACTTTTTAACACACAAAGTTGAAACCATTTTAGGTCAACAAATGATTCTATCTAAACCTGCTAGCGCACAGCAAGAACAAGGTTTAAATTCTAATATACCGCAATTTAGTGATGATCTAAGGATTAGGCGCAATATGGATACTGGCGCATTATCCACCACCTTTCCCTTTACGTCGGCTGACTTAACTCAGGATAATGGTATCTTATATGGAATTAATTTACATAATAATGGATTAATTATTTTTGATCGTTATAGCTTAGAAAATGCCAATATGGTGGTTTTTGCTAAATCTGGTGCTGGTAAATCGTTTACTGTAAAATTAGAGGCTCTTCGCTCAATGATGATGGGAGCCGATATTATTATTATTGATCCGGAAAATGAATACCAAAAGTTGTGCGATGCAGTTGGTGGATCCTATATTAAACTATCACTTAATAGCGATACTAGGGTTAACCCATTTGACTTACCGCGTGTCGTAGATAGCGAAGATGATGAAGAGGGTGCTGATGTTTTGCGATCCAATTTAATTACTTTGCACGGTTTATTGCGTCAGATGTTAGGCGCCAGCCAAGTAGCAGCGGATGGTTCGATAGTAAATGTATTTACGCCAGCCGAAGAAGCTGATCTAGACCAAGCTCTAATAGATACTTATTCTCGCGTGGGTATTACCTCTGACCCCCTAACACATAATTCAACTCCACCAGTTATGGCTGATCTATATGACACCTTGGCACACATGGGTGGTACAGGCCCAGACTTAGCACAAAGATTGAAACAGTATACTACTGGTACATTTGCAGGCATATTTTCTCAACAAAGTAATGTTGAAATCGATAACCATATGGTAGTATTTAATATACGTGATTTAGAGGATGAATTAAGGCCGGTGGCTATGTATATTGTTTTAAATCATATCTGGAATAAAGTTAGAACCGATAAGCGTAAGCGTATGTTGATTGTTGACGAGGCTTGGCAGCTAATGAAATATCCGGACAGCGCTAACTTTATGTTTTCTTTAGCTAAAAGAGCGCGTAAATATTACTTAGGCTTAACAACCATTACGCAAGACGTTGAAGACTTTATATCTTCTTCTATGGGTCGAGCCATAGTAGCTAACTCATCCATACAGTTACTACTAAAGCAATCACCTAGTGCGGTCGATGTACTCGGTCAAGTTTTTAAATTGACTGAGCAAGAACTTAAGAGCCTATCAACATTCCAGGTTGGTCACGGGCTTTTCTTTGCCGGACAAAATCACGTCTTAATTCAGATTATAGCCTCACCAACAGAGACTGGTCTAATCACTACAAACCCCAATGACACTTAAAAACAGCAAAAGAATCGTAGTGGTTTACTCCCCTGGTTCAACTAGAGCTAGTGGTTATGCAAAAGTTAGAACAAAAGTTATTGATATTGCTAATTCTGACGGCTTAGGTTTTAAAGAGATTCGATTAAATGATGTGCTTTATTTAACTGCGTGTAATTTAATAAAAAAAGAGTTAAAATCTGGCGATATTGTTTTGGCTGCTGGTGGCGACGGAACCGCCCAAGTTGCATTTGATGCAGCTTATAGTTCTAATAAAGCAGTAGTTTATAGTACTATTCCACTTGGCAATGGTAATGACGTTAGTCGCTCAATTAACAGAGGGCGCCGCCATTTGGTTGATATTTTAAATCAACCAGCAAAAGATTTTTATCCGCTTAATATATATGTAAACAACCAACGTTATTTTAGTTTAATATCATATTTAACTTTTGGTGCAACAACTGTTTTGGTTGACTATATAAATCGAGAAACTGCTCGACAAAAAAGACGAGTTTTAAGAACCTTATCCCCCGCTGTATCATTACCTATTAATAAGATTAATAAAATATCGTACGAAATTAGTAATTTAGAATTTCCCGATTTTTATCGTTCAAAAAACATAATGACTGAGGACTCAGTGGGATTTTTTATTGTCTCAGCAGCGCATAATTTA
>CAMXZF010000025.1 GCA_947253405.1 uncultured Candidatus Saccharibacteria bacterium
CGCGCTCGACCGGATTCGAACCGGCGATCTTCTCCGTGACAGGGAGACGTGATAGGCCATCTTCACTACGAGCGCTTACTAATAGTTAATTACTATTTTTGCTAGTTTAGTTTAGCAAAATTGTCAGCCTTTTGCAACTTTGGTATAATTTTTTTGGCTTATTACAAATGCTGTCTAGCTATGCCACCTTAGCTCAGCCGGCTAGAGCATCGCTTTCGTAAAGCGGGGGTCTGGGGTTCGAGTCCCCAAGGTGGCTCCATTAATTTAGAACGATTAGCTCAAGTAGGCCATTTGCGCTATAATTGACAATAACATTGTGTTATGCGGGTGTCGTATAACGGTATTATGTGACCTTCCCAAGGTTGAGAACAGAGTTCGACTCTCTGCACCCGCACCAACAGGTATCAGTTAATGAAAAAGAAATTATTTAATTCTAAAAAACTTGCTGTCATCAAAAAATTAGTTTTAGATGCGGCTAAAAGTCGTTTTTTTATTGGCTTACTAGCTATTAACTTCTTAGAGATGCTAGTAGTCTTTATTATTGCTTTGACACATATTAAATCTGGTTTAACCATTAAAACGCACTGCGAAATAAATAGCAGCGTACCAGATTGCACCTCATTAGAGGCTCCATGGTATTATGTGTTTAACTTTGTTGTTTTCCCACTAGTTGTGTTTGCAGCTAACGTCGTGGTAGCGTTAAAGCTTTTGCATGTAAAAGGGCGAGAGCTGGCTTTATGCTGGTTATGGCTAATGATTTTAGTCGGTCTAGTTATTGCTGTATTAACATCAGCTATGCTGTTTCATATTATAGAAGTGTAAAGCTCTATGACTGATATTGAGCTACCCCTAAAAAAGCGCACCAGGGTATATCGTTTTTTTGAAATTTTACCTGGAGCTATGTCTATCGGTGCTATCTTACTCTTAGTGCTATTTAGCTTGTTTAATCCAGTTTTGGCTGCACTTTATATTTTAATTTTAGTGGTAATTATGTTTGTGCGCGCCATTGCTACGGCCTATCGTACTTTGCAAGGTAGAGTTGTTATGGATAAAACCAGCAAAGTTAATTGGGCAGAACGACTAGCTGAACTTGGCGCTCCAGCCAAAGCTTTAAAGAAATACCAGGGGCTTGATTTAAAAAAACTAAAAAAAGATTATTTAATATCTGAACATCTTGATAACTTAAAAAATATTAAGGATAGCGACCGGTCGGTTTATCCAAGACCAAGGCAGATTATAAATGTTGATCTTATTGCTTTTTACAATGAGGGTTATGATGTTTTGGGACCGACATTAGAAAATTTAGCTAACAGTGATTACGACATTGAAAATAATCTAGTTATTTTTATAGCCTATGAAGAGCGTGGTGGGGAAAAGGCTTTAGAAACTATTAAGCAAATTAAAGCTAACTATACGGGTGTTTTTCGCGATTTAGTATTTGTAAAGCACCCAGTTGGCTTACCTGATGAGGTGGTTGGTAAGGGGCCTAACATTAGTTATGCCGGACCAGAGGTTGTGAAGTGGTGTAAAAAGAATCGCATAGATCTTAAAAACGTTATTGTTACTACACAAGATTCCGATAATAAGCCAGATAAACAATATTTTTCTTATCTGACTTATAATTGGATTGTGGAGCCAGAACGTCAGCAGGCTTCTTTTCAGCCGATTTGTTTATTTGATAATAATATTTGGGATGCATTTGCGCCAATGCGCGTGGTAGCATGGTCTAACTCTTTTTGGAATGTAATTTCTTCTATGCGACCACATTTATTGCGCAATTTTGCTTCACATTCACAAGGCTTATGGGCGCTTAACGAAATGAATTTTTGGAGTAGGCGAACTATTGTTGAAGATGGCCATCAGTATTGGCGAAGCTACTTTTTCTTTGACGGTAAATATAAGGTGGTGCCATTGCGCTTAAGTATTGGTCAAGATGCTGTGATGTCATCGACTTACTTAAAAACTTTAAAGGCGCAGTTTATTCAAATGAGACGCTGGGCCTACGGCGCTAGTGACGTTGCTTATGTTGCTACTAACTTAATGCGCAAGGATTTCAAGGGCAATAAAGTCATTGGCTGGCTTCGCTTTTGGCAACTATTAGAAGGTACAGTATCACTAGCATGTATGGCGCCGATAATTGCTTTTGGTGCTTTTGCACCTATTTACATTAACCCCGAAGCCGCCCACCTTAGTATTGTTGCCAACGATTTACCCTTAATCGTTTCACGTATTCAGCAGGTGGCAATTGTTGGTTTAGCTATGACAGTGCTAGCTTCTTTAACTATGCTGCCAAGGCGGCCCAAGCGTTATCGTGCTAGTAAAAGTATTTGGATGGTTGTGCAATGGGTGTTAATGCCGGTTAATGCAATCGTTTATAGTAGTGCATCAGCCTACACGGCGCAAATAAAGTTGATGCTAGGTCGATATATGAATAAATTTGATGTTACCGAAAAGGCTAGTAAGCTAGTTAAGAAAAAATAGCCTTGCGGTAGCTAAGTTTTTACGTGTTATAATAATTAACATGAGCAGGATAGCAGATTATCTTAACCGGCACTTAGATGGCGATGTCACAACTAGTGAAGAAAGTAAAAAAACTTATTCAGTCGACGGTAGTGTATTAAAGCTGTCGCCTAGCTTAATTGTTCATCCACGCACAGTAGAAGACGTGAGGAAAATAGCTCGCTTTAGTTGGCGCTTAGCCGAGCGAGGGGAGTATTTGCAGCTAACCGCTCGTGGTATGGGTATGGATACTACTGGTGGTGCGCTAAGCGATGGTGTGGTTTTGTCTTTTCCGGCCTATATGTCACATCTAATGGAGTACGACAAAAAATCTAGTTTGCTACGCGTACAAGCAGGGGCTAATTTGGCTACTATTAATGAAGCCATGTCTATCCAGGGTCTTAGTTTACCGGTAATGGTTGACGGTAGCAGTATTAGTACAGTTGGCGGTTTATTGTCAGGTAATGCAGTAGGATATAATTATGCCAAGTACGGCACAATACTCGACTACACAGATAGGCTAGAAGTTGTTTTAGCTAATGGGGAAGTTATCCAGACTGGTCGCTTGAGTAAAAAAGAGCTAAACGCTAAAAAAGGTTTAGAAACGCTAGAGGGTGAAATTTATCGCTCGGTTGACAATTTAATAGAAGATAATGCAGATGTTATTGATCGATTAGCCAACAGTAGTTCATTAGATGGTTGTGGCTATGCGCTTGATCTTGTAAAAAATAGTGATGGCTCTTTTGATTTAACGCCTTTATTTGTGGGCTCTCAGGGGACTCTAGGGATCATCACCCAAGCCATCTTTAATTTAGCGCCTTTAGTAGAAAATAAATCTTTAATTGTTGCTTCAGTAACCGAAGAGCAGGATTTAGGTGATTTAACCCGCAGAATATTAGATCTAGAACCAAGCTCGTTTAACTTTATCTCAGGAAAAACTATTAAATTTGCCAAGGAAATTAGCGGTTATCAGCCGTGGAGTGATATTGCTGAATCTGTCCCAAAGGCGCTTCTATTTATCGAGTTTGATGACAAGCGCCGTGTCAAGAATATCAAAAAGGTCGCCAAACTACTTGATAGCGCTGCAGTTGATGATGCAGAAATATTTTTAGATGATGATAGTATGGCAAAGTTAAAGCCACTACAGTCAGTTATTGCTATGATAAAAGGCTATCACGATACTGTTGGCGCCCATGTTTTACCAATTTTGCCCGATGTCGCAGTTACGCCGGAATTAACATTTGAATTAATGAATAAAGTCCAAAATATTTTGTATAAAAACCACATAAAAGCTGGTGTTTGGGGTAATGTTGGTGCCGGTTTGGTTGGTGTTTATCCTTTAGTCAACTTGGCTAATCTTGGTCAGCGTCAGGCGCTATATAGGATTATCAAAGATATTTCTGCCAGTGTTCGATCGTTAGAGGGCTCGATTTCTGGAGCTAATGGTCAGGGGCGACTATTGATAGATTTTGCAAACAATCAATATGATCGCAAGACAATGAATGTCTTTAAGCAAGTTAAAAACATTTTTGATCCATTTGATATTCTTAATAGAGGCGCTAAATTTAGCGAGCATAGTGTGGTTATGAACGATTTAATGCGCAAGAATTATAGTGGTAGATTTGTTGAATACAACATAGTTAATTAGTGTTATAATCATATTTATTGCGCGCACATGGCGGAATTGGTAGACGCGCTAGCTTCAGGTGCTAGTGAGCTTTGCTCGTGGAGGTTCAAGTCCTCTTGTGCGCACCAGTTAGTATAGCCAACCCCACCTAAATATAGGTGGGGTTTTATTTAGATACTAAGAAACCCGCCTGCTTGAGGATTTCTCCACTTGGGGCGGGTAAACTTTCATATACTAGTTTTTTGGTCGTTCCTGAGATACTTTAGGTCAACCTACAATCTCGCAGTGTTGTGGGTTGATCTAATGAAGATTTAAATACCTTCAAAGTAAATGTGGAACTGTGCTAGCCGTGAGCTTCGGGACTTACCGTTACTGCTGGCCTTTGAACTCTTGTTCATAAGCCTAAACATAATAACAATTACTTTGCAATTAGTCAATAGCTATATTTACAGCATAATATATCATGGAGCGTATATTAATTGCTAAATTTGCCATAAAAATATGTGGAAAACTTGTAAATATAGTAATTTTACAGTGGTATAGATAGATCGCATCGAGACTCCGATGTGAAGAATAATCTGTGGAAAAAACTTTAATAAATGCGAAAAACTGCGTAAAAATAAAAAACCAGCTCTTTAAGCTGGTCTTAATAAAAATCTGGTGGGTCGAAAGAGGCTCGAACTCCTGACCTCGTCCACGTCAAGGACGCGCTCTAGCCAACTGAGCTACCGACCCATCTGTCCTTTTAATATAATAACAAACCAAGATAAGGGGCGCAACCTACAGAAGGTCAATATTAAGTAACTTAATAGCTTCACTATAGTGCTACAATAGTAGCCATGGATAAGAGCGACATAGTAGCAATACGCCACAGTTTAGCGCACGTTTTAGCTGCAGCCTTAAAGCGACTTTATGGTGATGAAGTAAAATTTGGTGTTGGCCCAGCGATTGACGATGGTTTTTATTACGATATTGATTTAGGTGATAGGCGCTTAGTTAATAACGATTTGCCGGCTATTGAATCAACAATGCGCAAAATTATCAAAGAAAATCAGGAATTTAAAGCTGATCATAAGACCATAAAAGAGGCAATAGATTGGGCAAAGGCAAATAATCAGCCCTACAAGCTTGAATTAATTGATTATTTTTCTAAGCACGGTACGACTAATATTAAGGATCATGAAGCAGAAAAATCTAGCAATGAGATGACTTTTTATAGTAATGGAGAGTTTACTGATCTTTGTCGTGGTGGTCACGTTAGTAATACTAAAGAAATACCAATCAAAGCATTTAAATTAACCAAAATAGCTGGCGCATATTGGCGTGGTGATGAGCACAACAGGATGATGCAACGCATTTATGGAGTAGCATTTTTGACGGTTGAAGAGCTAAATTCTTATCAATTAAAAATAGCTGCCGCTAAAAAGCGTGATCATCGTAAACTAGGTAAAGAGCTTGATTTATATTTGACGAGTGATCTAGTAGGCGCAGGTCTACCAATATTTACCCCTAAAGGTACAGTTCTAAGGGAGGAGTTAGCTAAGCTGTCTAACGAACTTAGGCAGGAATTAGGGTTTAAGAAAGTTTGGACGCCAAATATAACTAAAAAAGATTTATATGAAAAGTCGGGCCACTGGGACAAGTTTGGTGACGAGCTTTTCTTGGTGAAGTCACAGGAAACGAGTGACCAGTTTGTAATGAAGCCGATGAATTGCCCGCACCATACGCGCATATATGCCAATAGACCACGCAGCTATCGTGATTTACCGCAAAGATATCTTGAGACTACTACTGATTATCGTGATGAAAAATCAGGTGAATTAGGTGGGCTATCAAGGGTAAGAGCGTTAACACAGGACGATTCGCATGACTTTTGTCGCCCGGATCAGATAGAGAGCGAAATTGCCCAGTTATTATCAGCAGTTAAAAAACTATATAAAATTGTGGACATGAAGCTAAGGGTACGCCTAAGCTACCGCGATAATTCTGACGCTTACTTAGGCGATCAGAGCTTATGGGATTCAGCACAAAAACAGTTAAAAAATGCTGTCATTACTGCTGGTTTAGATTATTACGAACAAACTGGCGAGGCAGCATTTTATGGTCCTAAAATCGATTTTATGGCCACAGACGCACTTGGGCGCGAACATCAATTAGCAACTGCTCAGCTTGATTTTGTTCAGCCCGATCGGTTTAACTTAGAGTATAACGACGAGGACGGCATAGCTAAAAGACCAGTGATGATACACTGTGCGATTTTAGGTTCAATTGAGCGCTTTTTATCAGTTTATATTGAGCATACGGCTGGTAATTTTCCGCTGTGGTGTGCCCCAGAGCAAGTTCGGCTTGTTAGCGTTAAGGACGTAGACGAGGTTAACCAATTAACTAACTCTTTATGCGAGACTCTTCGTAAAGCTAATATTAGAGTTGAGTCTGACACCAGCAATAATTCCGTTGGTAAAAAAATTCGATCAGCAGTTAAGGAAAAAGTTCCTTATATTATAGTTATTGGTGACAAAGAGGTGGAAACGCAGCAATTTAGTGTTCGCATTCGTGATGACCTAAAGTCTGGCGAGAGTACTGCAGGCGTAACATATAGCACTAAAGACTTAATTAAGGCAATTAGTAAAGAAGTTGATGAGCGCTTAAATAGAAGCACTTTAGCTAGTTAAAGTTGATGATAGATCCGCCGCTAATTGTTATAACTGGCTTGACCGCTAGTGGTAAAACTGACTTAGCCGTTAGTTTAGCGGAGCTTATCAATGGTGAAATTATTTGTGCCGATAGTCGCACAGTATATAAAGGGCTGGATATTGGCACGGCTAAGCCCAGTAAGCTAGTAAGGCGCAACATACCTCATTTTGCTTTAGATTTAGTTGAGCCTGATGAACGGTTTACACTATATGACTTTCAGCTATATGCCAGAACTAAAATTAATGAAATCAGAGAGCGTGGTAAAGTGCCGATATTAGTTGGGGGTAGTGGACTTTATGTTGATAGTATTATATATAGCTATAAACTGAGGGCTGACAACTTTAAATTAAATCAACGTCGCGAGCTAGAAGCGCTTACAATCAATGACTTGCTATTAAAAATAAAATCTGCTGGCATTAAGTTACCAAAAGACATAAAAAATAAACGTCGCTTAATTAGGGCAATCGAGCGTAATGACAAGGCCAACAACATAGAAGCGTTTAAGCTAATCGATAATACGTTAGTTTGGGGTATAAGTGTGCCACGCGATCAGTTACGAAAGCGCATTGAATTCCGGGCACAGTTAATGGTGAAACAAGGTATAGTCGAAGAGACGTATACTTTAACTAAACGCTATGGCGCGGTAGAACCTCTAAAAAGAAATGCTTATGGCGCAGCTTTAAAGTTGATAAATAATGAAATTAACGAAGATCAATTAATAAAAAATATTGCTCAATTAGATTGGCGTTTAGCACGAAAACAGGCTACTTGGTGGCGCAATCAAAAGCGGCGTAAACATATATACTGGCAGACTAATGATGATTTTTATAAAAAAATTATTCAGCTAAAAAAATTGTCACCTAAAAATAGGCGACTTGAACTGGCTAAGTGGTTAAGTGAATACAAAAATAATACTAATTTAGATAGCTAAACTGTGATACACTATTAAAGAGGAGCCACTATGATTGATGGATTATTTGGATCAAAAACTCGAGTAAAGCTTTTGGGATTATTCTTGAATAACCCGGGACATTCATTTTATGTCCGTGAAATAGCTCGCAATATTGACGAACAAATTAATAGTGTGCGTCGTGAGCTAGCTAATTTAACTAAAATCGGTGTCATTAAGTCTAAGCCAATTGATAATCGGCTATATTATGAAGTCGATCCCGGTTTTAAGTTTTATAGTCAGCTTAGTCAAATGTTTTCTAGTAAGCAAGAAGTTGTGCGAGGCTCTAAAGTTGACAGTTCATCTTGGACGCAAAAATTTTCACTTATTAAAGGAGTTAAAGAGGTGGTTTTTGCCGGTAGCTTGGTTTATGGTTCAGAGTCCGATCTAGACGTAATTATTGCTGGTGATAATATTAGCTCAACTAAATTGAAAAGCACTATTAATGCGCTAGAAAAAGAGAGTGGTCTGAGCTTAAGATATTCAATACTAGGTTTTGACGATTTTTACTATCGTATAAGCATTGCTGATCCATTTGTTATGTCGGTATTAGAGTCAAAGCATATTAATATCTGTCTCTTATACACATCTGACGCTGCCGACGATTCGCCACCGGT
>CAMXZF010000026.1 GCA_947253405.1 uncultured Candidatus Saccharibacteria bacterium
CCCCCCCCCAGGTGGTGGAAGGATAGTTAGTTTTTTTATTTGATAGCTCTATCATTATTTATACCCCTTAATTCTTTTTATGTTTGTTCTTTTAATTTATAGATAGTTTTTTATTTTCTATATAGTTTATGGTTATATTGTAGCATAGCTATTAACTAGTTAATAAAATAGATTTGCAGATATAACTGAACGAAAAGCATAGCTATCATAAGAATAGCCGCTACCACTACCTGAATAAAATAGCCCTACGCTAGATCCGCCATTGAATATTCCGCCGCGTCTTGACCAGTGAAAATCATGATCAGGGAAAGCACTACTATCACTGCCCCAAGAAGAATAGTCGCCTTCAATAATCTGTGTACGTTTAGTTTCATGTAAAGCCTGACCGCCACAACTAACCCAAGTGCAAACATCATTATTATATATATATTCATAACCCTTAGGCCCACCAGTAGACCAAGCCTGTTTAACACCAAATTTACCACCCGCTTTGCTGTCCTTATACAAATCAACATAAGGCAGTTTTATTGGAACAGCAGTTTTAATGTATTTGCCCGCTGTTGTTTGAGCTGGATTATCTGATAAATTTGCCATGATATAATCCCAAGCTCCGCCTACCATATCGTAAATACCAGTTGTATTGTTGGTAGTAGAGGCCAGCTGACCTAATTTAGTATTATAAGCATTACAGCCACTATATTCACCTTCATTGGTTGCAGATTTAGGGCCGCAACCAGTAATACTGAGACTATCTCGGCCATTGCCGTCTTTACCTTTATTGTTGCTGCCATTAATCTTGACATTATTTAAGCCAGCACCATAGGTAGAGGCAGATAGATAGGTAATAGCGCCCCATTCGGTGTTTTTGAGCATATGAGAGGAATAGTAGGACAAGTTATGATTGTTTTGCTTAATACTAGTATTATCGCCACCTGTGTTGTAGTTATCTCTGCGACCTAAAGACTTAGCAACATCATAATATGCAGATAATCCATTTTTCATAAAACCAATATGCTTACTATTAGGTTTAACCGTAGGCGCTGTAGTAGAGCCAGTGGTTTCATACTTACCTACCCAGAAGCCGTTTAGTTCATGGTTTCTATCGATACCATTAATGGCTTTGGTATATTGCCATCTAAAGGCTGGATGAGTGGCCCAGGTGGTTTTGTTAGTTTTTGTACTATCGTTTTCGGGGTTTAGTCTAGAATAACCTAAGTCTTTAGCACATTTGGTTCTATAGTCTTTGGTAGTTAAGGTAGAACCAGAGATGGAAGAACAGCTAGTGGAATCACCGGGGGTTTTGAATAGGTTATATTTGTTTTCAAAGTTAATCATGAAGCCAGGGTGTTTAATGAGGTTGTTATCTGGTAATGTGTAATCACTATCAGGTACGAATTTGTCAGTAGCATTAGGACGCATGACTTCATAGCTATAGCGTGGTATATAGACAAAGTAGCCTAGGACATCGTTTTCATCGATTACTTTATTTTGGTCTCTATACTTATTAGGATATTTAACGGTTACAGCATTAGCCCACTTCTTGTTGTTGTAGTCATACCATTCACCACTACCATGATCTGATAGGTTGCTATTTATACCAGCTTGATCGTTAGTTAATGATTCCCATTTAGGGGCGTTGGTGTTACCGGTATATTTAACTGGGATCATAGTTTCATCAAGATCAACGATACAAGAATTATTAGTATCTCCGGAGCGACATAGGGTAAATTTAGATACAATGTAAGATTGATCTAGTTTTGCTATGCCACCGTTAGTGGTTACGTAGACATCGTATTCACCGGGAGTATCAGTAACCGGTGTATTAAAGGATATAACCGTATCTTCTTTAGCTGTACCGGGATAAGTCTTTAGATTAGTAGCTAGTTCATTACTATCGGCTTTACCATCTTTATTAAAGTCAATGAAGACTGATGTGGCAGTTTTTAGGTTAGTGCCTTCTATAGCGGTTAGGTCTGACTTAGTAGTATAGTGCGTATCATTAATAACTTTAGAGATAGTTGGTGGAGCAATTGGTGGTAGTTTAGGTGTTACCGTATAGACAACGTTAGTAGAGTAAGTGCCAGCGGGTAGAGAGTTAGATAGTTTGGCACCATAGTAGATATAAAAAGTTTGGGATTTAGTTTTACCTAGTTCAGCAGCAGCGTCTTTTAGGGTAACTGGGTTGTCTTTAGTGGGTACCTTATAGAAGCGAGCAGATTGAAAAGCTTGCGCATCAGATGGTAATTCTCCACAAGGGGCAAAACCTAAAGCTGATGAAGAGCTTCCAAATGACTCTCCATCACATTTAGATACTGGGAGAAATCCCCAAGTATTGTTCGTTAAGCTAGAACCGCCCTGCTGTACAATTGATCGAGATCCATTATTGTCTTTAATATAGGCTATCTCTTGTTCACTATAGTTAGCTTGTACTGGGTTAATGACTTGGTTAGCTTGGTCATTAGGGTTAGTTCTTTCTCTAGTTAGATTAGAATGATCTTTATTAGTACTAACAGTTGCTAGATAGCCTACGCTGCTGTTGGCTTCAATGTTTAAGATAGTAGGATAGTTGGTTATTATGGTGTTATCGTTAGTGATATATTTATCTAGCTTAGCGATAGTATTAGCATCTTTATTACTTAGACTAACAGTTAGATAGGTAGAGTCATTGTTATTATTAGTTGGTTCAGCGTTAGCTAGATTAGGTAGAGATAGACTAGATAGTAAGATATAGAGAGATGGTAGGAATAGGATTAGAAAAGAGAGGGTTTTTAAACTTTTAGAAGTCCAGTCTAAAAAATCTACACCTTTAATTGGTTTATCAACATCTGCCAACACTAAGTTATAACCTATTTTCCTTATTTTTGTTTTATATTTTAACTATATATTAGCACAAGCTATTTGTAATAGCTAGCTTGTTAGCTTTGTCTGCTCATAAGCTTGACGAATCAAATCCTTTACGTCTTGATCACTCAACTGGCCAACTAGAAGTATTGTTATAAATTTATTTGCATTTAAATCAGATGGATTCAAAACTGACTCATAACGACCTTTTAAAGACTTAGCTAAATTACGATCACACCGCAAACTTAAATTTATAGGTTTGCCACCCAACTTTAAGACTGCCATAATCTGACTGCCTAAGCTATAAACTGACATACGATCATTTGATCGTTCTTTGTCTAAAGCTACGCCATTATATTCAGTAATCTCTTTTATTATCTCAGGCTCAGTCATATATCAAAAATTAACTCTTTTCAAATAATATTTAAGCTCCTCTATAGATCCTATAATATCACTCATAGCGCGATGCTCTTCTGGCTTACTAAATTTAACGCCTCGGCTAGAAAATATAATTTTAAACGCACTGACGTCAAGCTGTCGATAGTGAAATTTACTATTTAATTCTGGCCACTCTCTCTCAATAAACTTTTGATCTTGATGAATTGAGTTTCCAGCCAGATAAATTGGTTCATTTAAATTAAAGTTTTTATCAATAAAAGCAACTAGCTCTGACTGAACAATATCACTGGGTTTTGCTAAATTAGAATTATTTTGCTTTATTAAGCTATCACGTGCCTTGTAATTTTTTTGCCAAAAATCACCCACCATACGCTGGCTTACAATGTTATCGTTAACTTTTACCACCGACTCATATCTAGCAATTTCCTTAAAATTAAAATCGGTAGCAATTGCCCCTACTTCTAAAATTCTATCCCTATTTGGATCCAAGCCCGTCATCTCCAGGTCGATCCATAGTAAACTGGCTTTGCTTTTAGAGTTCATAATATTATTTTAGCACGGATAGATTCGCACTAATGTCTAAGATCTACAGTAATATCACCATCACTACTAGCTGGCTGTATTGATCGATATTCGGGCTGCGTAGGTATCTGTGTGGTTAGATTGGCAGACGGCTGACTAGGTTCAGCCTTAGGCTGTGCTAGCGGTGCAATAGGTTGTGGTTGAATTAAATTTGTATTTTGCGCAATCTGGCTTGTAGGAGAAGTTATATTTGATTGTTGATCGAAATTAGGCCTAGGAATAGGGTCAATCTTGCTAACTGCCTGCATATTAGTACTAGGCTGCTTGGCTGGTTTTGAACTACTGGTTCTCTTGGAAAGCCAATCATCTAAGAACGATTTTTGCGGTTTAGCTGGCTTACTATTTACCGAGCTAACTGTCTGTGTCGCAAGTTTTTTAACCCCTTCACCCTGACGCTTCTTGATCTCAGCCTCAACCTGAGCGCGTGGTTTACCATATTTAGCTGCCGAAAGCTTACGCAAAGCCTCGCCCAATTTTTTATTAGGCTGACCCATTGGTAATGGTAAATTCATAGAGAAAGGAGCAGCTGGGGCACCATCCACCAGCATCTTCACGGCTGCTACGTAATTAGGCATATATAATAAATCTTCAGTCGAAAAGACTGGCTGAAACATTTTTACTATATCTTCAACGTCATCTGTACCAACTCGACCGATAATATAGGCCCCAACGTTACCCTTAACCGCACCACGAATCTTTTCAATCAACTGCCCCATAAACTGGTGAGCAATAATTAAGTTTAGACGATATTTACGGGCTTCGGATAAGATTGACTCAAAGGAGTCGGTGGCAAAGTTCTGAAACTCATCAGCAAATAAGCAGAAATCTTTACGTTCACTTTCTGGTATATTGGCTCGCGACATTGCCGCAGCTTGAAACTTCATCACAAACACCATACCAAGCAACTTAGCTGGCGCTTCACCTAATTTACCTTTAGATAAATTAACTATCAAAATTTTCTGCTTATCCATAATCTCGCGCAAGTTTAGGGATGACTTAGCTTGGCCAAGTATGTTGGTCATCATCGTGTTTTCAAAGTCAGCCCACTTAGAAACTACCCATGACGTCAAGTCGCCTGCCTCATTGGATCTCTGTAAATTAGGCCACTCTTTTGTCCAAAAGTCTATGGCTCGCTGATTTGTTAGATATGGTATTTTAGATTTAGCAAAATCAGGATCAACTAAGATTTTTGGTATATCCATAAAAGTTCCACCACCTGGAGCAGACATTAAAAGTAAAGCGGCGTAACGCACTATATTAGCCATTCTAGGCCCAACCATACCCTGACGATTAGGGTCATAGAGTGAGTACATCATGTTCATAGTTTCGGCAACTATGTAATCCTTTGTCCGCTCTGGATCTGGGTCGTTGGGGTCAATTTCGAATAAGTTCAGGCCTATCGGATTATCCATATCTGCTGGATCAAAGTAAATCACATCATTCAGGCGCTCTTTAGGTATTAATGTTAAAAGTTTTTCTGCGCTATCACCATGCGGATCGATAAAGCAAAACCCCCTACCCCCAACAATATCTTGGTAAGCTAAATTCTCAAGAAAGACTGACTTACCCATACCAGTGGAGCCCATAACATAAATATGTCGACGACGATCGTTGTCTGTAATTCGAATAGTCTTTTTTCTGCCCCGATAGGTGTTATAGCCAATCAATAAGCCAGACTCCATCGGCTTACTTGGGCCATCCACCTCTTTAAATTGCTGCCTCTCAACCTGTGTTGACGGTAAGCTAGTTTGGTCTGGGAGATGAAAAATCGAAGCCAATTCAACTGTATTTAATATATTAGAATTAATTTCTTGCGGGAAAAAGCGCATAATATAAGAAGTAATAAAGTCTTCCATATTGTTGGCTGGGCGAAAGCGTAAGCTATTTTGCGTAGGTGAAGTAAACAAGGCGAACGCTGACACCAAACCCGCCAAAAGTGTTTGTGACCGATCAGCATTAGAGCTAGACGCCACTACACGAATTAAAGTTTCATAACCAGAATACTTAGCTTTCTCCTCCATGGCTTCAGCCTTAGCTTGATCCGCCCCGCTAATTGGCGTTTTGTCTTTCTCGTCCTCTTTAAAATTAGGTGGACGCCATAATGCTTCAAACATCTGACCAAAATAGCTGAGATCTGGTCCAGTTAAACCGCCAGTAGCAGCACCCTGCTTGCCTTCACGAATATTTTTAACGCGCTTATCTAATTTAGTGCGCCAACCAGACTTAGCTGGCCGCATCAAAATCTGCACTCCCATACCATCGCCCTGCTTAGCCATTGCCATAGCATTAAGGATTGCCCCCATGGCATCACGCTTAGTCTCTTTGTAGGTTGCTATTGGAAACTCATAGGGTTTAGTTAAAGAAAATTCTCCACCAATAGTACCACCAACTTTTCCTACCTTGCTAAATAAATTCAGCTCTTCCACCTCTTCTAAGCGTGCTGTAGGATAAGCTGCAACAACTGCCTGTTTTATGTTTTCTAGTATAACCGTTGGTACAACTACATAATAATGCACCAAGCCCTCATGGGCGACAATTTCGAACGATATATGTCTTTGACCATATATTCTACTTTTAAATCCCCGTGTAGTTGTGGAGACAATAATGTTATACATTGTTTGCGCCTGCGAAACCACTTCATCAACAACGTCCCTAGCATCACGACTACCACCGTCAACATCCTCACTAGCTGGCGGTAAGTGAATCATCACTGGTACCATCTTTAGCCCACGTTCATAATTTTTTTGATCGCGCAATTTTTTACGATAAAACCAAAACACCCCTAATATCAGGCCGGCAATCATACCAGCGATCAATAAAAAGGTAATTAACACGGAAACTATATGCTCATACATGTTATTCAATTTCTACAGATCAGAAGCCTTTCCAACTTCCTTACCGTAACGCTTTTTGACATAATCTCGCATCAAAGCTGAGATTTGACGTGCCTGCTCATATGGGTCATCACGAGTTCTAGTTAGCACTTCTTTAGTTCGATCAACCCATTCTTTTTCTATACGATCATTGTCTTGGGCAGTTGAAGGGTCAGCTTTTTGGATAGCCTGTACAGTCGTAGTTGGCTGGGAGGTTGAAGCCGGGTCAGGTGTAGCCTTAGCTGGCTGTAAAGTTTGAGCTGGCTGTGCCAACAATTCTGCGGCCGCTAATTGCTCATGCGTATCAGCTTTTTTGCGCTCAAAGTTATCATAACCACTATCAGGTGTTGAATTAATTTCAACATTATTGCCTTGCGGCGCAGCATTAAAATTACCACCAGGCTGTTTATTGAAATTTGGTAATCCTCCTGATTTATTTGGTTCCATAGGCGTATATTATAGCATAATCTTAATGATTTTATGTAGAAAACTATACATATATCAACCCACAATTAAATACTTTATAAGTGCTTTAAAGCGTAGAACACTGCTAATACTTCAGTCAAGACGATTAAGCTAACATCGATAAACCCTAATTTACCTATAGAATTCAAAGATATTAAAAATATCGGGGTTAAGGCTAGGATTGATGTCACCACTAAAAGACGACGATAAAAACGTTTTAATCTTTTATTTATAGTGGCATCCTGCCTTCTAGGAAAAATCAGACGATAGACATAATCGCAAAGTAAAGCTAGCAAAGTAAAGCTAGCAAAAGTAAATATATATATCAAAACCAACACCAATAATATTATTGCCGGTCCGCCACCGCTAGGATTAGTTAGGCTTAATAAAAAAAATAGCGCCATCAATGATATGATGGCTGCTGTCAAAGAAGTTATAGCTATTGTTTTTCGCCTCATAGTGCTTATAGTTTAATATAATAAAATCTAAAAACCAAACTATTACTACAAGCAGAACGCTCTCACTAAAATTACATTTCTATTAAAATAGCTTAAAATTCCATATAAGAGAGGCTGTTTAGCCCGTCAAAACATCGTCATGAAGTCTAAAGCGACAATCTCATCCGCCACTTCAAAAAACTATTTGGGCGCGAGTCACAACAGTCATTAGGGCTAAACCAGCCTTTCACTGACCGCTCCTTTCGGAGCATAATTTTGCGGAGCTAATTAATAAAAATTAATTTACGCTCAACGCTTCGTGACAGAGTGGTAGTATTATTTATAAGATTAACACTACCACTACCGCCACGAATACTAAGCTGTGGACGAGCGACTTATTATAAACACTCTTGCGCTCTCGCTTCAACCTAGCAAAAGTGTGTCATTTTTATAACACATTTACGGTCAATGTTTTTTATTAAATAAAGTGCTAGCTGATCGACTTTTAAGTTTTAATAAAACTATTTTGTTTTTGTTAGCCATTTTTTGTCTTTCAAGCTTACAGTCAATATCTGTCTCTTATACACATCCTGACGCTGCCGACGATTCGCCACCGGTGTAGATCTC
>CAMXZF010000027.1 GCA_947253405.1 uncultured Candidatus Saccharibacteria bacterium
GGCCTATGTTAATTCATACAATATATACGCTAAAAGCCATATAGATCTTATATTTTGACTTTACCGCCGCTATTCGCTATAATCCTTTAGATATGAAAACAAGCATTCACCCAGACAACTATCGCTTGGTAGTATTCGAAGATGAAGCGGCTAACTTCTCATTTTTAACAAAGTCAACCGCACCAACCAATGAAACTATCAAGTGGGAAGACGGCAATGAATATCCGTTGGTTAAACTACATATTTCATCTGCTAGTCACCCGTTCTTTACTGGCGAAGAAAAGATCATCGATACCGAAGGGCGTGTTGATCGCTTTGCTGCTAAGATGAAGGCCGCCAAGGAACATAAAGAGCTGTTAGCTAAACGCGCCGCTAAAGCTAAAGCAGAAGCTAGCAAAAAAGCTAAAAAATCAAAGGAAGCCAAAGTAGCTGAACAATAAATAGATTTTATTAGCATTAAAACAAATAACCCCCTATTTATAGGGGGTTATTATTAAATAGTTTCCTATTATTGCCTAGCTTGGTTAATTTCATTCGTCCAACTTTTAATGGTTGGCGATAAATCGACAGTTTTGCTAAATATCCATATTGATATTGCTACTATCACAGTACCACCCAAGAAAGATCCTAAACCAAAAGCGATACCTCTTAGAAAATTATCGACTGTTATCCGCCATCGATTAACCAAATAAATGTCTTCTAGAATTTGACGAACATCTGACTTTTGGCTCTCGGTTAAGCCCTTATGTTCTTTATGGTTAGATTTATTGGATTTTTTTTGATTATTATTCGGCATTCTATAATCTTATCTTAAAGATTGGTACTTTACTCAGATAAGTCATCAGCTTCTTTTTTGATATCTTTTTTGGTTTTTTTAGCTTCTTTCTTAACGGCTTTCTTTTCTCTGCGCAAAAAACCCTTGGTATCTTCTGCTCTGTCAGTGGCAAAATCTTTTGCGTCAGCTAATTTATCTGATGCAAACCCTTTTACGTCATCAAACTTTTCCGAGGTTACATCCTTTATGTCTTCTGCTTTATTGCTTAAATCTTTACGTGTTTCTTTACCTGACTTAGGTGCAGTCAATATACCTGCTACAGCACCGACTGCCGCACCAAGCAATGCACCCAAAGCAAACTTACCTGCACCAAATGATTTTTTAGACATTGTTAAATTCCTTTCTTCTTATTTTTATTACTAATATAATTTTTAATATAATTTATGACAATCTTAGCAAGTACTACTGGACTAGCCAATCGATTAAGCGTATCCATTAGATTAGCTAGATTATTACTTGCCTCTTCTATTGAGTCAGTAATATTCTTAATTTTACGTGATATACGAATACACATCACCAATAGAACTATTCCCAAAACTAGAAATATAGCTAAAAAAACCGCTAAAATTATAACTAGTATTTGAAATATATCCATCCTCTATAACAATACCATAATCACTTTATATATTCAAGGGGTGAATAAATCACAATTTACAGTATTTATTCATCACAAAACTAGTTATTTCTTTACCATAATCCTCATGGTCAATAACATACTCTAAATTAGCCATAAAGTAATTGCTTGGATCACCCGTAGTGCGCCACTTACCCGCCGTCTCTTTTACATAAACAGATCCCGTTTTTACTAAAGCTGTAATAGCGTCAACAGTCCAAAGTTCCCCGTCCTTGCCGGTTTGGCTAGGCTTTAAATGGTCAAATACTTCTGGCGTTAATAAATAGCGACCATAAGATGCCAAGGTAGATGGAGCCTCATTAACTTTAGGCTTTTCAACTATAGCGCTTAACTTATTGTCCTTACCTAATTTGATAATGCCATATTGATCAACATTAGACTTTTCTACTTCTTGCGCCATAATAATTGCTTTGGCATCAGGTTTAGACTTAAACTCTTCGACTAAAGATTTAGCGTCAGATGCACCCAGCACAACATCATCGCTGTAGATCACTATAAAGGCCTCGTCCGGAGCAATAAACTTTTTAACGCTAACAATAGGCGCACCATTGCCGTACGGCAAAGCGGGATCTTGCACGACTATACGAATTTTTGGAAAATCTAACACATGCTCTACTTCTTTATAGCGCTTAAATTTACCCTGCACTTTTAATTGTTTACGGATTGGCGTTACTGCATTATTAAAATAATCATCATAAATTGGCTTGCCTTCTGGTGTGGTAACAATAATGATATCATCAATACCTGCAGCTACACATTCTTCAACAGCGAATTGTGTTACTGGACGGTTACCAATTGGCAGCATTCCTTTAGGAATAGTTTTAGTTATGGGTAGAAAACGGCTAGCATAACCTGCATCAGTAATAATAGCCTTAGTTGGCACCCTATAATTCATAAGATCCTCCTTTAAAAAATTATCAAAAACTAATCTAGTTTTTTCTTTAAAATGTCTTTAGCTAGAGATGGATTAGCTTTACCGCCAGATCGCTTCATTACTTGGCCCACCAAAAAGCCAATCACCTTAACTTCGCCAGACTTATAGTCGTCAATAGCTTTAGTCGAGCTCGGCAAAGCTAATACCTGATCAACAATTTCCGCCAATGCCCCCGAATCACTAACCTGTAATAGATTTTTATCTTTAGCAATCTTTTGTGGGTTAGTCTTCCCGTCCATTAAATCCAAGAATACCTCTTTACCGGCAGTTGAAGATAGTTCTTTTTTAGCTAGCATATTAGCTAGATCAACTAAATCTTTGACACTGGGTAATTTTAAGTCAGTATTTTTGCTATCGCTATCCGTCGGCAAGGCAGAAGCAAATAGGTTAGCTATTTTTTTAGCATGATCAATATCAGACTGATCAATTACCCCACTAATCAATTCTGCCACCGATTGTTGACTTAAAATAACTGCTTCAACTGAGCTATCGACCGACAAATCTTTGAATTTTTGGCGATATATAGCTGGCATGATCGGCATGTCTTTTTGCATTTCTTTAATGTCGTTATCACTTAAAATTACTGGTGGTATATCAGCATCTGGCATATAGCGATAATCCTGCGCATCTTCTTTACCCCTTTGCGCAAAAGTTTTTTGCTCGGCCTCATTCCAGCCCCTGGTTTGCTGGGTAACTTTTTGACCTTGATTTAATAGACTAATTTGCCGCTTGATTTCATACTCTGTAGCCCGCTCCACCGCTCTAAATGAATTTAGGTTTTTAAGCTCTGTGCGAATGCCAAGTTTATCGTTAGGTTTAGCTACTGATATATTAACATCAAATCGCATATGTCCATGATAAAGATCGCCGATTGTTACCTTTGCATAAGTCATTAAAAGATGAAGTTCTTCAACATAATTTCGCGCCATTTTAGCAGAATGAATATCGGGCTCAGAAACAATCTCGATTAGTGGCGTACCTGCACGATTTAGATCGACTAAAGAATAATTATCAAAATGAGTCAATTTACCAGCATCTTCTTCAACGTGAGCATGGTGAATTCTGACCTTTTCACCGCTAGGCAGCTCAACTATACCACCTATAATTAACGGTTCATATAGTTGCGATATCTGATAACCTTTAGGTAGATCTGGATAAAAATAGTGTTTACGGTCAAAATGACTAACTTTTGCAATTTTGCTATTTAGTGCCTTACCGGCTCTAACCGCCATTTTTATGGCGCCATGATTTAACATTGGCAGCATTCCAGGTAGAGCATAATCAATCTCGCTAACCTTACTATTCGGCTCAGCCTCACGCGCATCATTGTCGGTTGCGCTAAATAGTTTAGTTTTTGTGTTTAATTGAACATGGCACTCAATACCAATAGTTGGTAGATATCCTTCAACTAAATAATCATTTATGTCGCCCGTAATTTCAGTTCCGCTTTCACCTGCATTATTCAAAGACATAATAAAACCTCCCTTAAATTGCCCCGACATCCTTTAAGGCTTTTTTGTAAACAGACAACATTCTTTCCGCCACCCTAACACTTAGATCAACACTAACCTCATGAGCGATCTTATTGCGAATCTTATGAGCAGCCCAAACAGAGTCAATGTTATTTATACTTTTACCACAATTTTTCAGCCTTTCACCCATAGTATTACCTTTAACTCCTGATTGCATCAAGGCGCGATCTAACAATTTATCGGCACTAAGAATGGCAAATTGATAAGTAGCAATGTTATTCTTTTTAATATTATTTTCAATTTCTAGCCAATCAGCACGATATTTTTCCTTATCTAAAGAAGCGCCCTTATTAACAGTTGCAAAAACAACTAATAGCGCTACCCCTACGACGATAACACCTACTAAAGCCAAAATTGAATCGATCGATACTTCCATTTATTTTATATCCTCTAATATTTTTGAAAAAGCTAACAACTTAGCGTCTTCTTTTTGCTGAGCAATTAACTGTACACCAATAGGTAAAGCACTTTTTGCTTTAGCCGGTACAGAAATTGCTGGTAACCCCGCTAAAGATGCTGGCACAGTCATAGCGTCAGCTAAATACATGCTGAGTGGATTATCCGTGTTTTCACCTAGCTTAAAAGCTGGCGTTGGCGCTGTAGGACAGAGCAAGAAATCATATTGTTCAAATAATTTGTTGAACTGATTAATTAATAATGTACGAGCTTTTTGCGCCTTTAAATAATAAGCATCAAAATATCCACTACTTAAAACATATGACCCAATCATAATGCGACGCTTGTTTTCTGCCATAAAACCTGTGGCACGTGATTTTCCATAAACCTCACTTAGATCTTTTGCATCTTTCGCTCTTTCTCCATAACGTACACCATCAAAACGTCCCAAATTTGAAGTAATCTCGGCTGGTACCACAATGTAATAAATCGCTAAGGCGTATTGCGTCATAGGCAACGCAACGTCTTCTACTGCGTAGCCTTTGGCCTTTAATAAACTAGCTGCATCACTAGTAGCTTGGTTGACTTCATTTGATACACCTTCGCCCATTAAATTTCTAATTAAGCCAACTCTTATTGGCTTGTCACCAATTTCTTCTTTTTGGAATTTCTCGGCATGAACATTCGAATCTTTGTGATCTTGGCCTGACAAAATATCGACTAATATCTCGCTATCTTCAACTGTCCTTGTTATTGGACCTACTACATCAGTTGAGCTAGCCATAGCAATAACGCCGTATCGGCTAATTAAGCCGTAGGTTGGCTTATACCCAACTACCCCGTTAAAGCTGGCTGGCTGACGGATAGATCCGCCTGTGTCGGTACCCAAAGCAAATGGGACAATACCACTAGCAACCGCTACAGCTGACCCGCCGCTTGAGCCACCAGCAACACGCGTCTGATCTTTAGCATTTTTAGTGGCGCCAAAATAACTATTTTCAGTTGACCCACCATGAGCAAAAGCATCTAAGTTAGACTTTCCAATTAAAATTGCATCTTCATCATCAAGCTTTTTAATTGCGGTGGCATCAATTGGCGATTTAAAATTGTCTAAAATTTTTGCCGCCGCAGTAGTGTGTCCCAATTTAGTTAGAAAGTTATCTTTGGCTACATAAGGCACACCAGCTAGTCGCCCGACAGGTTTACCCGCCTTAATTTTTTGATCAATCTTATCAGCCCTCGCTAGTGCTTCATCAGCAAATAATTCTAATACTGCGTGTAGATTTTGCTGCGATTTAGCCGCCTTTAAAGACTTTTCAACAACATCTCGAGCGGTTAGCTTGCCCGATTTAATATCATCTACAATCTGATTAATTTCACTTGCCATAATCTATAAAACCTTCGGAACCTTAACCTGATTACCTAACTGCTCTGGTGCTAAGTCTAACAGCTTTTTTCTATCAATCTGACTTTTTATAATGTCTTCACGCCAAACATTACTTAGTCCAGTAAGCTGGAAGGTTGGCTTTACACCCTCAGTATCTAGTTGATCAAGCTGATCAATATAACCCAAAATAGCATCTATATCGCTAGTTAAACTGCGTAATTCATCATCACTTAGACTAAGCTTGCTAAGCACTGCCAAATGACGCACATCGTCTATATTTACACTCATTGTAGTTATCTATTATAGCAAAAATTAAGTTAATTAGGTTTCATCTTAGACTTAAGGCTAATGATGGTATCACGTAAATCAGCCGCCTTTTCAAACTCTAAGTTAGCCGCCGCTAACTCCATCTTGCTAGTCAGGTCATCAACTAAGCTGGGGTATTCACTTTTTGGCACCTTAGTAATATCTATTTTTGACTTTTTATCGTCATTACTAGCCGGTATTATTGCCCTTAATCCTTTACCGATTGCCTTATTGACAGAATGTGGCGTAATGCCATGATCTTTATTATATTTATCCTGCAACTGGCGGCGGCGCCTGGTTTCTTCTATTGCTTGTTGCATTGATGCGGTTATTTTATCGGCATACATAATTACCTTACCCTGATCGTGGCGAGCGGCACGGCCAATTGTCTGAATTAAAGCCGAAGTTGATCGCAAAAAACCCTCTTTATCGGCATCAATGATTAATACTTTTGAAACTTCAGGTAAATCTAGGCCTTCACGCAAAAGATTAATGCCAACAAGCACATCGTATTTACCTTGACGCAAATCAAGCAAAATGTCGCTACGCTCTAAAGTGTCAATATCGCTATGAATATAGGCTGTTTTGATATTGCTCTCTACTAAGAAATCACTCAAATCCTCAGCCATTCGCTTTGTTAGGGTGGTAATTAAAGCACGTTGACCCTTCTTAACACAATCTTTAATCTCAGCAATAATATCATCAACCTGATATAAACTTGGCCTCACTTCAATTATGGGGTCTAATAGGCCGGTTGGTCTAATTATCTGTTCTACTAAATTAGTGCTATGGCTTAACTCATAATGGCTTGGCGTGGCGCTAGTAAAGATCACCTGATTAATGTGCTCTTCAAACTCACTAAATTTTAATGGCCGATTATCAAGTGCGCTTGGTAAGCGAAAGCCGTATTCAACTAAAGATTCCTTGCGCGCTCGATCACCTTTGTACATACCCTGAATTTGTGGGATCGTCATGTGTGATTCATCAATAAACATCAAGAAGTCATCTGGAAAATAATCTAGTAATGTAGCTGGTTGCTCACCGGCTTCACGGTTAGTTAAATAGCGTGAATAATTCTCTATCCCTTTAGTGAAGCCAGTTTGTTCAAGCATCTCAATATCATACTTAATGCGCTGACTTAAACGTTGCGCTTCTAGATATTTCCCCTCTTTTTCAAAAAATTTAAGACGCTCTTTATATTCTTCTTTAATTTTGCCAATTGCTAATTTTACCTTTTCTTCTGGTGTGGCGTAATGGCTAGTCGGGAAAATTCTTATCTCTTTAGGGTAAGATATAATTTCGCCAGTTAATGGATCTATCTCTAAAATACGCTCTACTAAATTACCAAAAAACTCTATCCTGTAAGCTACCTGTTTGCCGGATGGATAAATATCAACCGTATCGCCACGCGCTCGAAAAGTTCCTCTAGAGAAATCAATATCGTTGCGCCTATATTGAATATCACTGAGGTGTCGAATAAATTTACTCTGCTTGTAGCTCCCACCTATTTTAATACTTATTGACATATCGGCATAGTCGGCCGGCGAACCGATGCCGTAAATGCAACTAACACTGGCAACAATTAAAACATCTCGCCTACTAAGTAATGAGCTAGTAGCGGCATGGCGCAGCCGGTCAATCTCTTCATTAATGCGCGAATCTTTCTCAATATAAGTATCGCTGCTAGCTATATAAGCTTCTGGTTGATAACTGTCTCTTATACACATCTCCGAGCCCACGAGACGTCCTGGATAATCTC
>CAMXZF010000028.1 GCA_947253405.1 uncultured Candidatus Saccharibacteria bacterium
AACTAGCACCCTAAAAAGTATGTTAGTGAGGTATTAGGAGTCCAAGCTAGACATTTTATTTCTCGATAATTGACGTGGGCAAGTTAAGTGTTGTATTATTAAGCGTAAGAGTAATGAAAAATAAATATTAGGTAGGGGTATTAATATGGATTATACTGCACAGTATGTCGATAGCTTGATTCAGCGAGCTGGTCTTAATTTGAGCGAAAAAGCAGAGAAACGATTGTCAAAAAGCTTGCGGGCACAATTAGTGACTTGGGTTGACAACAATATTTACAATAGTTTAACAGAAGAGCAAAAAATTGATTTATATCACCTTATTGATAGTTCGAAAAATCCGACTAAAGATGTGGCCGACTACTTTACTTCAATTGGTTTTGATTTACTAGAAGCTGAGCGTACTATTTTAAATAAAATTGGCGATTCTTATGTTGATCATTTGAAAGAACGCTTTAGCAACTTAGGTAAAAATAAATAAGGCAAGGGGTTATGAATAAGTCTAACAAGTTTAATTCAAGCAGCAGTTCGTTAAACAGCAAAGAAATAGAAAAAAGTGCAGAGAGCGAAAAGGCAAGGGAGACGGGTGTTTTTGCCCTACACGATACTCAACGTAAAAACGAAGCCAGCGAGCGCAAATCTATTGCCGAAAGAATTTACGGAATTAACAAAGAAAACTCTACCCCTATCAAATCTATTGATTTGGATAATAAGCCAGAAAGTCATCTTGGTGTTAGTAAAAAGACTGCAGAACATCAGGACATCGAACTAGACCATAGGACAAAAGATAATATAGATCAATCTAGAAGACAAGAGGCTATGTCTTTCAAGAGAACCGAGACTAAGCTTAATGATTGGGCTAACGGTTTTCGCTATAATGTCGGCAAAGAAACGGGCGCCCCAGTTTCCGACGAAGTTATGCAATCTCAGTTTGGCGCCTTTAGCGAAATTATGGATATGCCAGCAGATGGTCCAATTCAGCTTAAGCCGGAAGGGCAAGACGCTCTTTATGATTATGTACACCATAAGCAAAAGAATAAAGATGCTTTAGATAACTATGCTCGACTTGATGAAATTGATAGCTGTATGCGTAATAACAAGAGTGACGTTTCAGAGGCTAAGAAAGAGCTAGTTGCGGCGGGCATTATTGATAAAAAAATGACAGAGAGCGATCTATTAAAAGAGGCTGAGCACGCTAAAGAGTCGCTAAAAAGATCCAGGCCCAATGTCAATGAGTTCGTAGAAAACTATAATCAATATAAAGAACAATCAAATAATAATAGCGAATTATCGTTTGCTGACTTTTTAGATCAGAAAAACGAAAAGGAGCTGACACTAAGCGAACGGATTACCGCAAAAACCAAAGAACGTGACGAGGCAAAAGTTAGGTTAGCTCAAATTGATAAAGAGCTAGAAAGCCTAAAGGCGCAAAAGCAAAAAGACTTAGATTCACACTTAGATAAAGATCTTCGTAAACCAGAAAAGCAAAAAGACTTAGATTCACACTTAGATAAAGACTTTCACAAACCAGAAGAGCGAAAAGATTTAAATTCACGCTTAGCTAAAGATCTTCGTAAACTAGAAAAGCAAAAAGGTGCAGACACTAACACTAAAGAGAACGATTTATTTGATAGGCTAAAGAACAAAGAAACTGTAGTCATTAAGGACTCCGAAAAACATCGGGCCGAACAAAAAGCCATGATAGAAAAAATATTGCAAGATCCATCAACAGTTGTAGTAGAGTCAAGCTATGTTTCAAGTGACAAGTCAAAGCAGAAAGAGATAGTAGAGAAAGATTTAGGTAAAGTTGTCTGGCTAGCAGACGCGTCAGATGATGAAAAAAAGCGGATCGCTATATTAGACGTTAATGGTGCTTTAGGTAAAGGTATAACAATCGGCCCAGCTATTGAAATTACTGGTAAGATAAATAGAGATTATGGTAAAAATATAGTTAATTCTGGCGCTTTAAAGGATGATGCGGGTAACAGACTGGGTGAGGATGAAAGAAAACAAAAGATAGATTCTGCTGTAGTTCACAAAGTAATGCGCGATAACATTAATGATCGAAAAGCAAAAGATGCGCTCGAAGAAGGTAGAAATAAGGGTAAGTTACGCGAAAAAGCAAAAAGGATAGGGAGTAAAATCGTTTTGTGTCTAGTGAGCGGACTTGCTGCTATTGGTTTAATGTCAGGACAGTCTGCCGCTGCGCCTGATAACTATAGTGTCGATGAAGCTAAAAGCCATATAGTAGCTACTAGCGTACAAGAAAAAGATAACACGCAAGAAAAAAATATTCCAAATTGCTATAACTTAGTAAAGTCGCATAATGTAAACTACAATAAAGATACTGTTCCAGAAGTAAGCTATGAAAAGGCTGGCTACTATGAAGGGCATAATGCTGACGGGACACCAGATTTTAGCCATAAAAATTCGGACACCTCGTTTAGCCACGCTTATGATATGTCTAGTCCAGAAAACACCTTTAATGACCTTTGTGAAAATATTAAGCATAACCCTGAAAGTTTGGCGGCATCAGCTGGGAAGATTTTAACTAAAGATCAATTAGATCAGTTTAATTACAACGGTGATAAGAATGAGTTTGCCCAAAGATTACATAAAGACGATGCATTTAGGGCGAATGTTCTAAATACTTTCTTAGGTAACCTTGATGGTGCAAAGTTTTCGATTATTGATGGCGCTGATCTTCAAAAGAATGGCATGTCGGCAATTAATTACGGCTTAATACCAAAGTATGATAGTAATGGTAAAGTTATAGGTACTGAAATAGTTGGCCATAAAACTGATCTTACTGGTAAAAAGGTATTATCTATTGAAACCAAGGATGGTCATAGGCTATTAAATCTGATGAATTGTAAGAACGATATTGAATTATCGCAGGGTGATGAAGGCTATACAGTTAGAGTTATACCACAGCAAGAGAGGACACATAGAGAAACTCCTCCATCTCCATCACACACTCCACCGCATACGCCACCACACACACCGCCACAGACTCCACCAACACCACCATCAACCCCACCAACTCCACCAACCCCACCAACTCCACCAACTCCACCAACTCCACCACCAACAGTACAGAGTAAAAATCCTTATGACAACAAATTGGCTCAGGTTGCGCCAGATCTGCAAGATCATGCTCAGGCTACCACGGAACATCAAGTGGCTGGACAAGACGGTGCTCCTCAGGCTGATACGCAAGGTCAGATTTCCGGATACCAGGGCGAAGATGTTGCGCCAGTAAACTGGGGGTAATTAGTAGCTAGGCATTAGGTAAAAAACACCATGAATAAATCATCTTCAAACTACAACAAGAAGTCGTCTAATATAAATAACCGTAATGTGGAAAAAACGGCGGAGAAGTTAGGTGAAATAAAATCGGCGGGAAGAGTTGCTGTAGGCGAAATTCGGCTTAAAAGCGAAAATGCCGAACGGGCACAGCGGGCTGATTCTATGATAGATAAAGCCAAAAAAGAAAAATCTGTCCAGGCTAATTTTTCTAGCGATATAAACAAGAAAACTCCTGAAACTAAAAATATAGAAAAAGCAGATAAGTCAAAGGATAACAGAGAAGAGTCTAAAGAACGAAACTTTAGTCAATCTGACATTGATTTTGCTAAATCATTAGTCAGCAAGGGTTTGATAGGAGAAGACGGCACCGTCTCAAGGGATCTCCTAAACGCCTTAAATGATGAGAGCAAAAATCAAGCTAGAAATAGTAAGGATGAAAACGAACATAAAGATAGCGACGCTAATAATTTTCAAGAAAAAATAGCAGCTAAAGATAGCAAGAAATCTGAGGCAGAGTCAAATAGTGCAAGTCGCAAAGAAATTGCAGGCTATAACCAAATACATGATAACGTTAACAATATGGCCAATAATTGGCGCTTTGACAGGGGTGTAGAAAAGGGCTCACCGGTATTTCGTAGTGAATTTGACGATCATTTTGGTGATGCCGGAAAATTATTTGACACACCAGATGATGGCAAGGTAAAACTTAATGAATCAGGCGAAAAGGCTTTAGCTGAATATAATGAGTATAAACAAAAGAACAAGGATGCTCTAAAGGATTATGCCAAACTTAATGCAATTGATAGCTGTATGCGCAATAACAATGGTAATCTTGAAGAAGCTAGAAAAGAGTTAATCGAAGATAAAATTATTGATAAATCGGTAACGTCTGATCAGATAGCTAAAGATGCTAAGCGAGCTAAAGAGGCCCTAAAAAACACCAATACATCACCTAACGATTTTATTGATAGCTATAACGACTATAGTAACCGCAGTGATGACAATAAAAGTCAAACTTTTGGTGAATTCCTAGAGTCTAGAGGAAAAGAGCCTACTTTAGATGAGAAAATTGCCGCTAAAATTAAAGAGCGTGAAGAGGCGCAAGCCAAATTAGATCGCGCCAATAAAGAACTAGAAGAGCTGAGTGGCAAGAAAGAGCACGATAGCGCCAAGAAGCCAGGGCAGGAATTGATTCTTATTCCTAAAGAAAAAGAAGACAAAAAGAAAATAGATCTAGATAGTTCAGAACCGCAATTTGTTGTCAGGCCTAGAAGTAGAGTGGAAAATAGAGAGGCGAATGTCTCGGATAATATAGAAATCATAGACAGGGAAACTATTAGACCGATGGTGGATAAGCTCAATAAAGATATTGAGATAGGAAATAAATCAATTACAAAAAAGGGCAGAAAAGAGCTGGGGCCGCATGAAAAAGTTAGCCCGGAGATTAAGGCTATATTAGAGGCGCGCGATGAAATGGCGAAGGCAAAAAACCAACTCGAAAGAGGAATTTTCCGATTTGTTGGCAGACGCAAGAAAAAAGAAAATTACAGAAACGCTATTGATAAACTGCAAAGATTGGAAGCCGAAGCTGGTCGCAATTATGGTCGCAAGGTAGCGTTGAAAGCTCGCTATGAAAGCGGGAATGTATTATCTCTTGAAGATAAAGTTAAAGTGGCTGATTCAGCTTGCATGCATTATATTATGCGTATAAACAATTCAGTAAATGCTTCACAGGTTGAACAGCGAAAAAATGGTCTTTGGGGCAAAGATATCGACTGGAAATCTAGGCACGGTTTAATTAAAAATATTGGCACAGCTTCAGTATTGTCGTTGGGTGCTGGTTATGCCGCTGGTAGTTTGGCTGCGCTTGGTCCAGTGGGCTTAATTGCTGGTGCCGGTGGATTATATGCAACACGTATGGCGCAGACTGGCACTAGAGTTGATGCGCAAGATCTAAAAATACAAAAACAAATTGCAGAGCAGAAAATGAAGCAGCGTTCAGCGCTAGAGCGATATGTAGATAGAGATAACGATAAGTTAGAAGATCAGACTGTAGATTCAATCAAAAAGCAGGAAAAGAAGTATCGCATACTGAAAAATTGGCGTGAAGGTCGCGACAAGAGAAGGCAGCTCAAAGAGGATGAGAAGAGAGATGAAATAGATAGAATGGCGAAGGCTATGGCTGCAAGTGGTACACCAGCAGCTAAGGCTAGGGGTGAAAAATATAGACAAAAAGAAAATTGGCTTTTAGATGCTGAACTTAGAGGCAGAGAGCGCACAAGAAAGATTCTTATTCAAGGTGCAATAACCACGGCACTGTTTGCAGCCGGCTATGGTATTAGGGAGTGGTTTAATTCCGGTGGAACAGCTCAAGCTCATGCGACTAGTGAAGCTGCCAATCAGCAACCATCTAGCGGTGGTGCCGGTAGTTCAACCGCCGAACAGGTAGCTAACCAACAGCCATCCACTGGTGGATCAGGTAGCACAGCTGTTGAGCATGCTGCCAATCAGCAACCATCTAGCGGTGGTGCCGGTAGTTCAACCGCCGAACAGGTAGCTAACCAACAGCCATCCACTGGTGGATCAGGTAGCACAGCTGTTGAGCATGCCGCTAACCAGCAACCACCTAGCGGTGGCACTGGTGGGTCGGCCGCTGAGAATGTAGCCAACGTTAGTCCAAAGAGTCCAAGTGACTTTCATGTACCGCAAGTTGATCAAACCATGCAGGATGCCGCTAAGGCTACGGAAACGCTTCAGCAGTATGAGCATGTTGGTGGCGGACAAGCGACAAATCATGTTGCTGAGTCACTTTCCAATGTAGCTGGCAATACTGATGGTAACGCCCTTAATGGATCTGAATTTGTGCCAACCGAAGAAAGCTTAAGTGGTCTTCAGGCTGGTGTGCCGGAAGCGCAAGATTGGGGTAGTTAATTTCTTAAATAGCACTAGCAAAATTAATTCGCTAATGCTATTATATTTATAAAGAGAGAGGAAATCAGGGAGGTTGTGTTAAAAATGATTGGTAAATTTAAATATAGTGTCGCTATTGCTGGAGCATCGCTTCTAGCGTTAGCGCCAACTTTGACATATGCTTGGGGGCCGCAAAGACAAACTTTTACAGAGCAAAGTCCAGCTCCATACGTGACATTTAACTCTATTACAGACGATAAATGGTTTGGCGACGAGCGTAATTTTTCGCGTGTACGAGAGCTTGGCGTGATACAAGGACTTACTAATGGCTGGAGTGATGAAGTTAAAGATATTAGTCCAGACAAAACCTACGAGATGGTCGTAAGGGTTCACAACAATGCTGCGGAAAATGTTTCCAACAATATTGCGCGCAACACTAGGGTGATGGTTAATTTACCAGTAAACCCAAAAGCACACGGCACAGCCTATGAGGTTAATAGTTATATTACGGCTGATAACGCTACGCCAAACAAAATATTCGATAACATAGTTTTACGTGGCGCTAAAGAGTTTTATATAAAAACAATTAGTCAAAAATATTATAACAATACTAGCATTCCGGGTTACGATCAAATAACGGGCAATGTTAGTGGTCTTCCTGATTTTAAAGGTGGCCTTTCTAGTCTTAAGGGCTATGATTTAAACTACCAAGAGCTATATAGTTCTAAGGGTAAGGGTACTTTAATTGGTTTTGACAAAATGGATGGCAATATACCAGGTTGCTATAAATACTCTGGGCTTGTTCATATAGTATTTAAGCCAGTGTTTAAAGAAGACACAACTCCACCGCCAGTAGTTAAGAAGACTCCAAAATATGATGTGATTAAATCTGTCGATAAAAAGGAAGCTAAGGCTGGCGATACTATTAACTACACCATAACAGTTGTCAATAATGGTGAGATTGACTTAACTAATATTAAATTAACTGATAAGCTACCAGCTTTCTATAGTAAAGTTAGTCAAAAGAATGTAGCGCCTAATAATGTTAAAGTTAAGGGTACCTTTGATAAGGGTGATGTTGTTATCGATAAATTAGCCCCTGGTCAAAAAGTGAATATAAAGATTAGCTATAAGTTAAAGGATAAGAAATCCTTTAAATGTGGCGCTAATGATATTACTAACGTAGTTACTAGTACTACTGACCAGACAAAAGGTGAAACTAATAACGACAACAATAAAGCTACTACTAAGGTTAACGGTGTTTGTGCTGGCGTGCCACAAGCCGGCTCTGGATCTATGTCTGCTCTCTTAAGCCTCGGACTTTTCCTTGGCGCTTCCACTCTAGCAATTGTATTGATTGCAATGGGTCGAAATGAGTTAGCAGATAAGTCCTAATAACTTATAATTGAGTTATTAAAAGACTGAAATAAAATTCAAAATTATAAAAATATAAACAAAATAGCCCTCTATTATTAAAAAGAGGGCTTTTGTTATTGACAGGTGATACAGTAA
>CAMXZF010000029.1 GCA_947253405.1 uncultured Candidatus Saccharibacteria bacterium
TCTACACCGGTGGCGAATCGTCGGCAGCGTCAGATGTGTATAAGAGACAGCCGTTTATAATTTGCCTATAACTAGCCAGCTGCAACCGCAAATTGCGCCAGTATTTGTACTAGAAATATTAAATGCAATCGAAAAGGGTGCCGGTTTAGGTCTAGAGTTACGTGAATTTGAAAAATCAGAAACCGAACCAGGAGTGTTGCTGTATTCTAAAAGGCATAGAGTAAGCAATGCTGCGCACATATTAGATGTTATTGAAAATGAACGTAGTACAATCGAGATTTTCAATGAGTACGACCATGAATTTAAGACCATAAAAATGATCGTAGCTCGCTTTAGCCATAAAGATATCACACCCTTTTATGTGGTTAAGGCAATATCTGGGGCTGGCAGCTTAAATGAGCGCACTGCTTGGCAAATTAATGAGGACGGTAAGTTAGGTGCTTTTTGTGCTGCTTCAGCTTTTAAGGTGCCAACTGACAATCAAGTTTTAATTTGTGGTGACGATAAAACTGATGACGGTAGACTTGATCAGTCTATATTTGCTTTTAACGCCAAGAAATTTGAAACTATGTTTGGCTATAGCTACAAAAAACAGGCTATTGCTGATAAGAAGATCGAGCAGATTCTATCGCGTTACGATCTTAATTTCCCCGAAGGTCAAGATTTAAATACGATGATAGCAGGTAAGCCAAAAATTATCTCCAAACTACAAAAGCTAGAGCTGGGCACAAAAACTCAAGATGAATTAGTGCAATATAGTGAAGATATGGCTTTGGATTTGATGACAGCCGACGATGGCGCAATCTTGATTGTTGACAGCCATGATGTCGATACGTTTGTTGGGTTATTAAATGACGATTATATGACAAGTGATTTAACTGGCTTTAAGTATGAAGTAAAGGCTAAAAAACTACTAGATCAAAGCTCTAGCGATTAAATTAGTAGTTAATTTTTATATTGACGCTTGTGTTAAAATATATAGCATAAGCGAATTTTTAGGAGGGCACTAAAATATGATTAGAAAAATTGCAATAAATGGTTTTGGCAGAATTGGGCGTAATGCCTTTAAAATTGCCGAAAATCGTGATGATATACAAGTAGTAGCAATTAACGACTTAGTAGACCCGAGCGTTTTAGCGCATCTTTTAAAATATGATTCAACTTATGGAACATACGAGCATGATATTAAGGCTGAGGACGACTGCTTAGTCGTTGATGGCCGTAAAGTTAAGGTGCTATCAGAGTCTGATCCATTAAATTTGCCCTGGAAAGAGCTCGATGTTGATGTAGTAATTGAGTCAACAGGTAGATTTGTTGATCCAGCAAAAGCTAGGTCTCATATAGATGCTGGCGCAAAGAAAGTTGTTATTAGTGCCCCCGCTAAAGGTGAAGGTGCTAGTACTATAGTTTTGGGTGTTAATGACGAAGCCTTAAATGAGGCAGGTGATATCATTAGCAATGCTTCTTGCACGACTAATTGCATTGCACCTGTTATGTCTGTATTAGAAAATAATTTTGGCGTAGAAAAAGCCATGATGACAACAGTTCATTCTTATACGCAGGATCAGCGCCTACTTGATTCGCCACACTCTGATCCAAGAAGGATGCGGAATGCAGCAACTAATATTATTCCAACTACTACGGGCGCCTCAATAGCTGCTACAAAAACCATTCCAAGCTTAAAAGGCAAATTCGGAGGGCTTAGCTTGCGTGTACCAACACCAGTGGTTTCTATTTCTGATTTTGTTGTACTCTTAAAGAGGGATGTTACAGTTGATGAAGTTAATGATGTTTTTAAAAAGGCATCGAAAGAAGCCTATTATCAAGGCATTTTAGATGCCACTGATGAAAAATTAGTTAGTAGTGACTTTATTGGTAATCCGTGCTCTTCGACGGTAGACTTAAGCTTAACTGACGTAGTCGATGGTAACTTGCTAAAAGTTGTATCTTGGTACGATAACGAGTGGGGTTATACTAATAGATTAGTTGAATTGACAGCTGATGTCTGTAAGAGCATAAGGTAATAAGCAGTGACAATTTATTTAGGCGCAGATCATCGAGGTTTTTACCTTAAGAATAAAATTTTTGCCTATTTATCTAAACTTGGCTACGATGTGGTTGACTTTAGCAATAAAGCACTAGATCCGCACGATGATTTTCCGCAGTTTGCCCGTGCTGCTGCTATGAAATTAATTGACGAGGAAGACGATGTTGACCGAGCCATTTTAATTTGTGGCGGCGGCCAGGGTATGGCGATGGCGGCCAACCGTTTTCATGGCGTTAGAGCAATAGTAGCAACCACAACCGAGGATGCTTTGTATGGCAGGAATGATAATGACGCCAATGTATTGTGTTTACCAGCTAGAATACTTGACGCTTACGATGATGACGACCGTTGGAAATCTATAGTGGATATGTTTTTAAAAACTCCTTTTGCTGGCGCAGAGCGCTATATTAGGCGCAATAAAGAGCTAGACGAGATTGGTACTTAAAATTAATTCCTAGTATGAAAGTCATCGTACCAACGGTCACAACCGATAGTCCAGCTGAATACGGCCAATTTTTAGAAACTTGGTGTGGAGTGACCGACTTGATTCACATTGATGTTACGGACGGTAGTTTTGCGCCTAGTAGTACTCTTAATTTAAATCAGCTATATTGGCGGGGTAGCAGATATAACTATAAACCCAGCTTGCATTTAATGATGCGCCGGCCGACTGATTGGATAGATCAGATAGTGTCGCTTCAACCAGATAGCGTATTACTTCATGCTGAAAGCGATGATGCCATCAATAAGTTACCTAAAATGTTTGAGCATCTCAGGCGATTTGGTATTAGTGTTGGTATAGCGCTATTACCAAATACAGACGTTAGTAGTGCTAAAGAATTGATCAAGCTAGTTGATAAGGTTCTGATATTTGGCGGCCATCTTGGCTATCAAGGTGGTGTAGCCGATCTCGATCAACTAAGAAAGATAGCGTCAATTAAAGCCATTAATAACGAAGCTATTATCGAGTGGGACGGCGGAGCTAGTATAGATAATATTAAGCAATTAAGTTCCAGTGGTTGCGACGTTATTAACGTGGGGGGTGCTATCAGCAAATCAGAGAATCAGGTGGAAACTTACCGCAAAATGGTAGATATTTTATTAAGTAATACTCAATAAAATTACTGCTATTAAAAGTTTATATAAGGGTGCAAAAATAAGCGCTTATGCTAAAATATAGCTATGTTAAGTCGGCGGGCAAAACTAGAAAAACGTTTAGGTGATCAAGCATATAATATCCGTAAAAATATCATCAAAATGCTTACGCTCGCTGGTTCAGGCCATACAGCCGGATCGCTTGGTGTAGTCGATATATTAACGGTGCTATACTTTAATGTTTTGCGGTATAGTCATTTAGACCATAATTCGCCTGATCGTGATTTATTTATATTGTCGGCAGGTCATTTATGCCCAGCGCTATATGCGGTATTGGCCGAGGCTGGATTTATTGATATCAAAGAGCTAGCTAGTTTACGTAAATTTGGCTCTAGGTTGCAGGGTCATCCGGAAAGAACTAGTTTACCATTTGTTAATACTACATCTGGCCCACTTGGATCGGGATTATCTCAGGCTAGCGGCATGGCGTATACTTTGAAATATTTAGAGCCAAATAATAATCGCAAAGTATTTACTCTAGTGGGTGATGGTGAAATGAATGAGGGTAATATTTGGGAGGCGTTAATGTTTGCTGGTAAAAATAAACTAGACAATCTAGTGCTAATAATTGACAATAATGATATTCAGCTATCGGGCAAAACTAGCGATATTATGCCCTTGGCGCCATTTGCACCAAAGCTACAAAGTTTCGGCTGGCAAACCTATAATGTTGACGGCAATAGTATCAGTGATTTGATTGAGGTTTTTGATTTGGCTAAAAAAACAGTTCATAAGCCGGTGGCTATAATAGCAAAAACAATTCCGGGTAAGGGTGTTTCTTTTATGGAAGGTGATTATCATTGGCATGGCAAGGTCACTAACGAAGAAGAGGCTCATTTAGCTTTAGAGGAGATGGCAGAAAATGCATCAATTAAATAAAGATTTTATCAATGGTAATCCTGACTATGATTCTTTACGTTTAGCTTTTGGTAGAGGATTAGTTGATGTAGCTAAAAATGATCCAAGAGTAGTAGCGCTATCAGCCGACTTAGCCAGTTCAGTCGGTTTTGGTGAGTTTTATGATACATTACCAGAGCGATTTATTGAGGTTGGTGTAGCCGAACAAAACTTAGTAACAGTTGCTAGTGGGATGGCCTATATGGGCAAGATACCATTTGCAGCTAGTTATGCTGTATTTAGTCCCGGTAGGAATTGGGAGCAAATTCGTACGACAATTTGCCTAAATGATCAGCCGGTTAAGCTAGTTGGTACTCATGCAGGAGTTAATGTTGGCGCCGATGGTGCGACACACCAAGCTTTAGAAGACATTGCTTTAATGCGCGTATTACCTAATATAGTGGTTTTATCACCAGGGGACGCTATAGAGGCAGAAAAAATGGCGGCATTAATGGCAAAAGACTCAAGGCCTAATTATATTCGTTTACCACGCACTAGCCTCGCTACTTTTAATCGGTCTAACCAAAATTTTGAGATTGGTAAAGCGTATGTGGTTTGCCCAGACAATGAGGCTATAATTACTATATTCTCTACTGGATCAATGACAGCAACAGCTTTAGAGGTGGCGCGTGAATTAGCCAGCTTAGATATTGGTGTTAGTGTCGTACATGTACCAACTATAAAGCCGTTAGACAAAAAAACTATTTTAACTGAGGCAAATAAAACTTCTATAGTGGTAACAGTGGAAGAGCATCAGCTTAACGGCGGTTTTGGCTCGGCTATATTAGAGCTTTTAGCTGATAGTAATGCTATGCCTTCAATAGTGAAGCGTATCGGCATTGATGATCAATTTGGCCAATCTGGTACTGCCGAAGAACTGCTAAGTCATTATCGTTTAGACAAAGATGGCATTTTGTCGCAGATCGCCGAGCTAGTTAACTAGCTTATGCTATAATTAAAAAGAACCTGAACCTAAGATTTCTAGGAAAAATAAAATGAATTTGACAGACATTAGAGATAACACAAAAAAAGCACGTAGTTTGATGGCGCGCACAAAAGTGGAACATTTTGCCGTTGGCGCTTTTAATGTTGACGACCAAGCAACCTTAATTGCTATTGCTGAAGCTGCTCAAAAAATGCAAGCGCCGGTATTGGTTGAGGTTAGTCATGAAGAAGCAAAGTCTATAGGTTTAAAAAATATACGCGATATGGTTAATAACTATAAGTCTGAATATGGTATTCAGATGTATTTAAATTTAGATCATGCACCAACTATTGAAGATTGCATTGAAGCAATTGATGTGGGTTTTGAGTTTATACATATTGACATTAGTCAGGCTGATCATGAAGCTGATGATAAAACAATTATTGAGGCGACAAAAAAAGTTGTTCACTATGCAGCCTTTACTGGCGCACTAGTTGAAAGTGAGCCACATTATTTTGGTGGATCATCTAATCTACACAAAGAGGCGATCGACTATGATGAGATTAGAAAAACTTTTTCCACACCGGAAGGCGCCAAATGGTTTGTAGATGAGACGGGCATCGATACATTTGCAGCGGCAATCGGTAATCTACATGGTAAATACGCCGTGCCAAAACAATTAGATATCGAGTTATTAAAAAAGATTCGTGCTGCTATTGATTGCAATATTTCTTTACATGGTGGATCTGGTACGCCAATTCACTATTACAAAGAAGCCTGTCAAAATGGCATTGGCAAAGTTAACATCAATAGCGATATGCGCATTGTCTATCGTCAAACACTAGAAAAGGCTTTAGCTGAAAATCCGGATCAGTATTCAGTTCTAAAATTGATGGGGCAAGTTCGACAAGCAGTATCTAGAATAGTGGAGGAAAAGATCAAAGCCTTTGGATCTTTAGGTAAGGCTGTAAATTAAGTTAGTGAAATGAATAGGGGACCACTTAGTTTTCTTTGTGTCGGCTCAGCAACGCAAGATGTTTATTTAAGTAACTCTGAAGGTCTAGCACCAGTCTGCAATAATCCTGATGACTGTTTTTTTAATATTCAACTAGGGGACAAGATTTATGTCAATAAAGTCGATTTTATGACTGGCGGTGGGGCATCTAATGCAGCTGTAACTTTTTCTCGTTCTGGCCAACATTCTAGCTTTATGGGCACAGTCGGCAACGACCCAGCCGGTCAAGCCGTTATTAAATCATTTGCCGATGAGTATGTCGACTATACGTATTTATCTTATTCAGATGAGTTTAATACGGACTACTCAACATTACTGCTAGACTCTAATGGTGAGCGTACGATTTTAACTTATCGTGGTTGCGGTACAAATAGCAAAAAAGCTAACTTTGATTTAAATAAAGTTAAGCGTCAGATTGATTGGATTTATCTAACTTCATTGGTTGGACATTTTGAAATATATGACGATTTATTAAAAAAAGCAAAAGCACGCGACATAAAAGTTGCATTTAATCCTGGCAAAAAAGAGCTTGCCGAAGCTGATAGGCTAAAGCCAATTTTATCTTATATTGACATATTCTCATTAAATAAAGAAGAGGCTCAAATGTTAGTTGAGGGTGATACTATTGAGGAACTAGCTAAGAAGTTGAGGCCCTATTGCCCAGTTGTTATTGTTACAGATGGCATTCATGGCTCAGTGGCTAGCGATAAAACAGGTATGGTGCGAGCAGGATTATATGATCATACGGAAAATTCAATCGATCGGACTGGCGCTGGGGATGCATTTTGCTCTGGTTTTACACTAAGTTACGCTTTAACTAGTGATATTAAACAGGCAATGCACTTTGCTAGCGCCAACTCTTCATCAGTAGTTATGCAAGTAGGGGCAAAAACTGGAATTTTACCATATAGTACAAAGCTAAAAAATATGCAGCTAAAACTGTTGTAAAATAGCTATATTTTATATAAGCAAAAAGAATTTTAATTATAAGATATAATATAGGTTAATTTGGTTTAACTTTATTGTTAATAAAGAGGGCCACAAGAAAAACTGAGTTTATATGGATAACAACAAGTCGGGTAGATTTTTTTTAGAGTCTAAGTTTAAACCTACTGGTGATCAGCCACTAGCAATTAAAAAGTTGACAGATGGTGTTTTAGCCGATGAAAAGTTTCAAACTCTAGTAGGCGTTACTGGATCGGGCAAAACTTTTACTATGGCAAATATTATTAATAATATTAATAAACCAACTTTAGTTCTAGCGCACAACAAAACTTTGGCAGCGCAACTATTTAGTGAGTTTAAAGAGTTTTTTCCAAATAATGCGGTCCATTATCTGTCTCTTATACACA
>CAMXZF010000030.1 GCA_947253405.1 uncultured Candidatus Saccharibacteria bacterium
GGCTATTGACTGCATTGGTAGAATCAAAAAATATCCAAGCCAAAGCCCCAACAACTAAGATTAAGAAAAATACAAACGGATAAACCAATTTTTTTACTCTTACTCTTTTTTGAAGCATAATAAATTTAAACCACCCCTATTATTTTACTACTAACCAAATAGTAATAATTACTAATAAAAATATAATTAAACCCCAAATCCACGCTAGCGGAGTTGTTTCTTTTAAGTCCTTTTGATAATGATCATTAACTATTTTATCGGCACTCTCACCAGATTTTGGTGAATAATCAGAAAGCTTAGATTTTTTAGCCTGTTTTTCACGTAAGTCAGCCGTTATTCGCTCTTGTAGTTTAGAGCGCTCACTATTGTCGTTAAATATAATAGACATAAACTCTATTATATAATAACTTGCCAAAGCTTATAAAGTTGCGCTAGAATTAAGCTATTAATATTAAAATAAGGAGGGAGACTAATGGCTACAAAGAAAAGTAGGCATTCTAACAAGAAGCCTGCTAATTCTAAATCCGCAAAAGCCAAAGTAGACGAAGTAGTTGACAATCTAAAGGATACTAAAGATGAAGTCGTAGAGGCTACTGTAGAAGCTACTAAAAACGTTGCCGAGAAAGCCGAAGAAGTTACAAAAGACGTAAAAGCTAAGATCGACGACAAAAAAGCTAAACACGTCAAGGTTAGTTTAATCGACAAACTAGCAGCGCTTAATCCAATCGCATTAATAGCAGAAATGGTTGGAACTTTTGCTCTAGCAGCTGCCGTAATTCAGCTTGCAACCAACAATAATTTTGGCACTATAGCTACAGCCTTAATATTCGCTATATTAGTTGTGATATTTGGCGCTATTAGCGGTGCACACTTAAATCCAGCTATCTCAATTGCTAGGTGGATCGGCCAAAAAATCGATGGCGTGAAATGTGTTGGCTATATTATTGCGCAAATTTTAGGTGCTACATTGGCATTCTTTGCGCTAACGGCAATACTTAACGCTAACTTTGACTATCACGCTGCCATTAAAAAAGGCGTTATAGCAGCTGGCGTCAAAGAAGCTGACATCGCTAATGCTGGAGGTTTAGAAAAATGGGCTACTAATTATGGTGGTATCGACAAAGTTGCAGAGCAATTGCGCGTCGAAAAGACCGCGCCAAAACCATATCACATCGATAAGCTCACTGAAGGTAAAGAATGGGTCGCCTTAGCTTGCGAAATTCTAGGCTCATTTATTTTCGGTTTAGGTGTCGCTTATGCATCATTTAATACCCGAAAAAATAGTTTAACTAACGGCCTAACTATTGGTGTTGCTCTATTAGCTGGCTTAGCTATTGGCGGTACAACAACAGTTTTAAATCCAGCTGTAGCGGCTGCAATTGGCGCATTCCAAATTAGCACTATGGCATCATTTGTTTGGTCAGTAGTAGTTTACGCTTTTGGTAGCGCTATTGGTATGACGGCTGGTTTTATGCTCTATCGCCTAATGGTAAAAAACGTCAAGTCAGACGAAATCAAAGTTTAATTTAAATATTAAGCTTAAATAATCACCCATATTTTGGGTGGTTATTTTTATTTAGAAAACTCTAGCAAAATTAAGTTCTATTTTTAGGCTGATCAATCATTACGGGGTCAATTGAACTAGATTTATCAGTAATTTTAACTACATCTTTATCGATTTTAGCAAACTCTTTATAAGCATTATTATAGTGATTAACAGTAGTAGACAAACTGTTACCTAGTTTATTTATATATTCATCATAACGGTCAATATGGCGCCCCAAAAGCATAACGCGCTTTTGAATTTCCTTAGCTTGCTCTTCTATTTGCAAGCTACGTAAACCCTGCACAACAGTTTCTAAATAAGCCATAAAGCTCGTAGGGCTGGTAATAATAACGTGCTTATCTCTAAAAGCATACTCAATCAAATCGCGCGACGATCCACCCTCACCCACATTGTTAATTAGCAGATCATAATACAAACTCTCACTAGGAATAAACATAAAGGCAAATTCCATTGTACCCTCATTGGGACGAATATATTTAGCTGTTTCGTCAATGCGGCCTTTTAAGTCACGCTTAACAGCTAAAAGATATCGATCTTTTTGTGTCTTATCTTCAGCTTGAATGTAGCGATTGTAGTTTTCTAAGGAAAACTTTGAGTCAACTGGCAAGATGCGCTTCTTGTCTAAAAATATAACTGCGTCAACTATGTCGCCATTTTTAAACTTGTATTGTGTCTGCCATTGATTGGGCGCTAAAACGTTATCTAGTACAGAGCTAAGGTAAAATTCTCCAAAAACGCCTCTCTGCTTAGGGTTAGATAAAACATTTTGTAAAGTCTTAAGCTCATCGGCTACACTAACTACACGCTTATTGGTTTCGTCTAACCTAGTTAAGCGCTGACTAACATCACTGACAATTTTAGAACTCTCTTTAAGCTGCGTCTGCATCGAAGCCTGGGTACGACTCATACGATCGTCAACTGTCTTTCTAAGACTATCTGAAAGACTTTGTACTTCTTGGCGTAAATTATGTAGGTCGTTTTGTAAATAATTACCAGCCTGATTGTTAGCTGCTTTTTTAGATTTATACTGCCACCACATAATAGCACCCATACTTAATACCACTAAAACCAGCAACAATATTACTATATCTTCGGATTGATTCATAAGCTATATTATAACCTGCAGTCAATAAAAATAAATCTCATAAATCCAAAAAAGCAGCTAAGTTAGCCTTCACTGGATCATTCTGCCAAACTGACCAAACACTAATGGCGCTAGCAATCTCTCCGCTCCAAACTTTTAATGGATCGCTAAACTCCATAGTGTAAACCTCACCAGAATGAGCAACGATTAAGTGGTTATCCCAGAAAAGTGTAATTGTAGCGCCATAAGTAATGGTAAACTTATGTAGTATTTCTACAATTTGTTTAATTTTTAAGCTAAAGCTGATTATCTTTGGATAGTAAACTGACCTAGCTAGTTTTTGGAGCTGATTAAGACTAACAACTAAGTTAGTTTTTGGCCGATTAAGAATAGCTTCAGAATAATTTATAATCAAATCAACCGCATCGCGCGCAATAGTAAACTTAGATTCGCTATCATTAGTTATAAAAGTCTCTATTAGTCCAGCTGTTTCACTATTTGCACTACTGTCGCCTATTAAAAGTATGTTATCAGACCAGCTAGATGCTGCTTGAAAATAATTTAACGATTTCATACTAAAGCTACCGCTCGGATTTGATGGAGTAAATTGAATTTCATCAACCGTAGCTATTAGTGCTGCAGGTATTTTGCGCCTTAAACTATCTGGCATAATCAAACGAATTGATGGGCTACCTATATTCTTAATAGTATTATAAGCACGCGCCATAACCGCAAAACCACTATTGCTGCCGCCAATTACAGCTAATTTACCGACTTGATCCCGCCTCTCCGGTTTACTCCATATCACATCGGGAAAAAGCGGCTCCCTTTTAGTCTGCTTATGCCAGTAATCAATCATATTTTAGTATTTAAGTCTAAAGTTATCGGGCAGTGATCAGAGCCCATTTGCTGATCAATGATGTTGGCTCCTATGATAGATTTTTTTAGCTTACTACTAACCAAAAAATAATCTATCCGCCAACCAACATTGCGCTCGCGCGCTCTTCCCCAATGAGACCACCAGCTGTATTTTATAAAATCGTCACCATTAATATATCGAAAACTATCAACAAAGCCCGCTGCTATAAAATTACTAAAACCAAAACGCTCTTCTTTGGTATAGCCGTGCTTACCTTCGTTAGGCTTGGGATTAGCTAAATCAATCGGCTGATGAGCCACATTTAAGTCACCGCAAAATACTACCGGCTTTACATTGTCTAGATTAGACATATATTCCAAAAAAGCTTTATCCCACTGCTCTTCCCTGAGCTTTAAGCGACTAAGATCACCTTTAGAGTTAGGTGTATAGACGGTTACCAAATATAACTCATCAAACTCTAAAACTAATACTCGCCCCTCACTATTAACATCACCAAAACTGTCTTCTTTTAAGCTATATTTTTTAGCAATATCTTTTGGAAAATTATAATGTATATCTTTAATGCTATCGACTATATTTTTTTCAACTAAGGCGCCAGTGCCACTGTAACCCGGCCTAGCTGCGCTGTTCAAAATTAATTGATAACCAGGAAAATCTGCTTTGATCTGATCCGGTTTAGCCTTAACTTCCTGTAAAAAAAGTAAATCCGGTTTATAAGCGCTAAGAAAACTAGCTAACTCCCCCTTGCGAATAACTGCGCGAAGACCGTTAATATTCCAAGAGGCTAAATGCAACATTTACTATTTAACTAGCGTATTTTTAACGCGCTCGCTACTAATGAAATAGTAAGCAACTAAGGCATATACTGCTAATCCCACAAACAAACCGCCTACCATCATAATGATAGCCCCAGAACTGCATAGATAATTGCTATAAATATAATAATAAGGTTCGTAAGAGCTATGGCTGGGCATACAGCTAGAAACAATCCCAACTACTGTTTGCAGTACAGCATGTACAGACATAACGCCGATGGTTATAAGAGCCATAATGCGCCCCAACTTCTTACCCTTGATAATAAATAAAGCAGTTAAAATCAACATTGTCGCTATGGCCAAGCTAAATAACATCATCATTATGCCACTAACTGTTGGTCCAACAGTAACAATTGCTGCTATAGTAGTAAAAAATAACCCAATATTAGTTATGCCACCCAAGAGCATAGCAATGACAAATGCCATCAAGCAGCCCGACACACCCTTAAGTGAGCCTTTTTCTTCTTGGGGTTTACCCGTCACTGAATCTTTGATCTTTTCAATAATTTTATCGCCACTATCTTTTTTAGAATTAACATCTTTGGTCATAAATTATCCTCCTAAAGACTATTTATTATCACTATTTTAGCACATTACCATCTACTTAATTAAGTTTATTTTTAAAAGACTTTACAATCTAAATTGCTTGTTTATCTTGGCTAGCTCGCGATTACTATCGCGTTTCTTGATAGTTTGCCTCTTATCGTAGCTCTTCTTGCCTTTACCTAGTGCGATAACCAACTTGATGTAGCGACCGCTATTAATCATCTTAACTGGCACAATTGTTAATCCAGTTTTTTTAGATTCAACAAATTTATCGATCTCTTTACGATGAGCTAATAGTCGTCTGGCTGATGTATCAACACTAGAAGTTGCATCACTACTGCCTCGACGAGAATTATTATCTAAACTAAATGAAGCATTAATTAGATATAGTTCATATCGATTTTTTGCCACATTGAGCTTAGGCACTACATAAGCCCCCTTCAAGCTAACGCGGCTAGATCTTGCTGCCTTAACTTCCAAACCAGTTAACTCTATTCCAACAGTAGTTTTATTGGTTAGCTCATAATCAAAGTTAGCGCGGCGGTTCACGATAAATGAAGTCGACTGTTTGCGCTTTCCTACATTCTTACGAGTAATTGGCTTTGCCATACTGTAGTCAATTATAGCATTTCTGCTAATATTAAAAGCCCACTTAGACATATCCAAGTGGGCTTTTTGGCAGTTAGCTCATAGAGCTTCCGTTATTTCTAATTGATTCAATTTTTGCACCATCCTTGTTGTATGGCATCGAAATATTGAATATTTTTGATTCTGGATCTTTGGCGCTAATCATAAACCAATTACCTAAATCAACTACTGGGCGAAAATTACGGAAGATAAGGCTTCTGTCTAAAGCAATACCAGCACAAGCTAGTTGCTCGTCGTCTGTGCGAACAAAGCGCTCTTCTCTTTCTACGATTTCGCTTACACGATTTCCCACTATTTTTTTGTAAGAAACTCGGCAAACTAGCTGACAAGTTTTAAAATCTTTATTTATCAACTGGATTATATCACTAGGATTACGACCCGACTTCCGGCGGACTTCTTCTTGACTAATCGATAAACCATTATCGTAAACAAAGCGAACCTTATCTAGTCTTTTTGACATTTTATAGCTAACGCTAGACATAAGCTAACTCCTCTCAAAGTTCAATATCTTCATGTTGATAAATCTTGCGCACACGAGCAGAATTATCGCTTAAGCAAAGCCACAAATCGTACCTATTATCAGCCTTATCGCCAATTAGTTTCCAATTTGACAGCACTACCTTTTTGCTCTTAACCCCTTTGGCATAAATGTTAGAGTTTTTGTCTTGACGAAAAATTAACTGCTTCTTTCTTCGCTCGCCATTTTTTCCTGAAGACCCCCTCATAACAAATCCAATTATATCGGAGCCAAAAAAATCTCGCCTGAGTTTAGCGGCTATTTCACTAGGCGTAAAATAACAATCGCGTGCAATCTCTGCTAAGTCGCAAAATGCGCTTGATCCTCGAAATTGAATTATGTGTAAATCGTAAATCTTTTCATTCAAATTTAATTTAGCGACACCCATAAAAATTGAACCTCTCTATTTTGTAAAGAACGACCAAATATTTCAAATTTGGGCTGCTTATCAAACAAGCAACAAAAACAATTACACTCGATTATGACAGTTTAGTCAAGCATAAACATAATAGCTAAGACACTACTTAGTTGGACTAAGTGCATATATAGTGGTATTTTCTGGTAAATTATTTATGTTCTTTATCTTAAAGACAGTTTGGCGCTCGACTAGCCCGCCCATCTCTTTAATAAAGTCATCCAAATTATCCTGCGGCAATTCATAGCTAGTTTTACCATCATTATAATGAACCGGTATAATCACTTTTGGTGTAATCTGCCTAACTATAGTAGCTGCATCACGAGCATCAAGTGTATAGCCGCCGCCACCAACTGGTATAATCACAATGTCAATTGGCCCAAGATTTTCTAGATCATCGTCATCAATCGGCGCACGAGTATGGCCAACTACAGCTAAGCTCACCCCAGAAGCTTCAATTCGATATAGTGTAGCATCCTCCGCCTTTTCGCTATCAGACAAATGTGCAGCCACTGATATACCACGAACACTAACGTCCTTATGTTCATATTCGCCCGGCATATCAATCACAAAATTATCAGCTGAATTTTTGGGTGCAAATTTTGGCTGTGTTGCTAACACTACCGCATCCGGATCATTTAAGGCTTTAACCTTTAGATTGCCTGGGTCAGTGACAATTACAATATTTTTATCTTTAATTACAACACAGTCGGCACCCTTATAATCAATTTCCATTATCTTACTCCTTAGTTACTATTCTAGTTCAGTGGATTTATAATTATTTAAAATGTTAGCTTTATCTAAAATATTA
>CAMXZF010000031.1 GCA_947253405.1 uncultured Candidatus Saccharibacteria bacterium
ATAGAGCAATATGTTGGCCATTATTTTTAACTAGATATTTATCTAAGTCTAAGTGGGCCGCTTTTTCTAAAAGGTATTGTTTTAGGTCTAGTTCATATAGAGCAATATTTTTTAAGCCAATATTGCTTAGATATTCAATAGCTTTGCCTAAGCCGATAACACCCTCGATATTGGCCGTTCCAGGTTCAAATTTTTGTGGCCCTTCAACGAGGGTGAAGTTTTTATCTGATAGATGCTGGAAAGTTTGGCTGCCATAAACTAAGGGGCTAAGTTTTGTGGTCGTAGCTTTTCTGGCATACAAAACACCAACGCCACTGGGACCATAAAGTTTGTGGGCGGAAAACACTAAAAAGTCGCAGCCTAGTTTATCAATATTAATCGTTTGGTGGCCGATAAGCTGGTTGACATCAACTAGCACATAACCGCCCGCCTGTCTGATTTGGCGATTTACCTTAGAATAATCGTAGCTTTGACCCGTTAAATTGGATACAGTAGAATAGGAAAATATTTTTACTTTATTTATCAGGCGCTTTAAATCAGTATTGCTAAAATCATCGATATAGCATAACTTCGCGCCGGCATTTTCGGCTACGTTAATCCAAGGTAGTAAATTCGAGTTATGTTCATGTCTGGTTAGTAAAATAACGTCACTGGATTTAATTGTTTTATATAAGCTATGAGCTATTTGATTTATTGCATAGGTAGCAGAATAGGTAAAGCTAATCTCGTTAGTTTTGGCGCCAATAAACTTAGCTACCACTTGACGGCTAGCGGCAAAATTTTTGGTCGCAAGCTCACTATTTTTGTAAGAAGTGCGGCCGGTGTTAGCACAGTACTTAGTATAATAATCAGTCACGGCAGCAATGACGCTTTTTGGCTTCATAGTAGTATTAGCGTTATCCAAATAAACTAGGTTAGGGTTATTTTTAAATATTGGAAAATCTTGGCGGTTCATACTATAAAATTACACCATCCTTGTAGGGCCTAATTAAACCATCGATGATTATTTTTTTAGCCACGCTTTTGCTAATGCCACGACTAGTTAAATAAAATAACTCTTCTTTATCTATGTAGCGAGTGGTCAATGAGTGCCCAGCCGATACTAAGTTATTGTTAATTTCTAAGTTTGGTGAGGCTTCAATAGTAGCGCCGGCTTCACTAAAGGCTTTAATGCTTAAGTAAGTGTTAGTTTGGGGGGCGGTATTTTCGATCTTAACAGTGGCATTCACTTTAATATTGGCCTTATTCGTAGCGATAACGCAGATGGATATGTCCGATGATTGACCGGGTTTATTGTGGATAAATAAAAAGTTTACTGCCTGACTTTCGGCGCTTTTTAGTAAAAAACGCTCTTTTACTTTTCCACAGATAACTCGCTCAATTGTTCTTATCTTTACCATTAGCCGACTGACCCCTCCATGCTTAAATCGATTAAGCGGTTAAGTTCGACTGCATATTCCATCGGTAGATTCTTAGTAATTGGCTCGGCAAAACCATTGACTATCATAGAAGAAGCTTCGTCCTCATCAATACCACGACTACTAATATAGAATAGCTGCTCGGCACTAATGCGCGAGGTTGTGGCTTCGTGGGCAATTTGGCTGTCACTACGATTAATTACGCTATCTGGAAAAGTGTTTGAAGCACTTTCGCCATCGATTAACAGGGCGTCACACTTAGTAGAGCTTTGGGCTCTTGCCGCTGTTTTATCGATAAAAATTTTACCCCTATATGAGCAAATTCCACCATTCATGGAAACTGATTTAGACACAATAGTCGATGATGTGTTAGGCGCTAGATGAATTGCCTTAGCGCCAGTGTCTTGGTTTTGGCCATTTTTTGCTATTGATAAAGATAGTATGTCGCCGCTGGCACCAGTTTCCTCTAAGATAACGGCCGGATATTTCATAGTTAGACTTGAACCGATATTGCCATCAATCCATTCGCCTAGAGCGTCTTTTTTGACAGCCATGCGTTGAGTGGTTAGATTAATAACGTTATTAGACCAGTTCTGTATAGTGGTATAGCGCACACGTGATTTTGGTAGAGCGATAACTTCCACTACCGCCGCATGTAGCGATTTTGTTGAATAGATTGGTGCTGTGCAGCCTTCAACATATTGAATATTAGCACCCTGATCAGCAATTATTAAAGTTCGTTCAAACTGTCCGATACTAGCTAAGTTGATACGAAAGTAAGCTTGTAAAGGTGCGGATAAACTAACATATGGTGGCACATAGATAAAGCTACCACCACTCCAGACGGCAGTATTAAGGGCGGCAAACTTGTTGTCATTGTAGCCAATAACACTAGCAAAGTATTTCTTAAATAGTTCAGGATATTGTTTTAAGGCAGTGTCGGTATCTAGAAAAATAACACCTAAATCTTCCCACTCTTTTTTTAGGTTTTGATAAACGATCGATGAGTTGTATTGCGCACCTACGCCAGCCAAATAACGCTTTTCAGCCTCTGGTAGACCAATTTTATCGTAAGTCTCTTTAATATCTTTAGGCAATTCATTCCAATTATCGACGGCCTTATTGCTTGCTGGTGCGTAATAACAAATACTGTCTAGATCAATTTTAATGTCGGGGCCAAATTTTGGCATCGGCATTTTTTTATAAGCCGCATAAGCCTTTAGTCTAACGTTTAACATCCAAGCAGGCTCTTTCTTGTCGGCACTAATCTTTCGAATAACTTGTTCGTTTAGGCCATTAGCTAAGCTTAGCATTGTGACCCTTTGAGCGTGTAAGTTTTGCTTAATTTAACTGACTGTAGCAACCTATCATGGTGGGAAATAATTATTAAGCTAGTAGGGTAATCTAAATCGGCAAGTCGTTCAGCTAATTTTTTGACGCTGGGTTTGTCTAGACCAGAATCGGGTTCATCCAAAAAGGCAAAGCGGGGTTTTAATACCAACATCTGTAAGATTTCCGATTTCTTTTTTTCACCCCCAGAAAAGCCAACATTTAGATCACGATTATAGTCAAAATCATTAAAGCCAAGTCGCTTTGCCTCTTGTTGCAGTCTTTCGATGGCTTCAAGATAATTAAAATTATTATCGGTTAGATTACAAAGGGCGGTGCGCAAAAAGTTGCCGTAGCTGACGCCATTAATTTCTGCGGGGTATTGATTAGCTAAAAATAGACCCAGTTTTGCCTTTTCATTTGGTTTTAATTTGGTAATGTCGGTGTCGTCTAGTAGTATTTTGCCGGCAGTGATTTTATAGTAGGGGTGACCCATAATGGCGTTGACTAAACTAGACTTACCAGAGCCATTTTCACCCAGTAGAGCATAGTTTTTTCTATCTTGAAAGCGCATTGATATATCTTTCAAGATAGTTTTGCCATCGTTGGTTTTGACAGTTAAACCTTTTAGCTCTAATCCTCGCATAATTCTGGGCTTCATTATGGCATTATTTATTATTTTGTAAAGAGTTAATTTGGCGGTCTCTACTGTCAGCTGTTGCCAATATTACAAGCTCAAGCGTATTGACACCACCATGGATAGCGTACTATAATAGAGCTTGTACACAATCAGTAGTGTGAAAAAACATAAAGCCATTTAATTTAAAGCTAAACAAAAAGCAGGAGGGAGCTTTGCTATGTTAAAGTCGGTCAAAAAAAGGGATGGGCGCTTAGTTGATTTCAATGAATCTAATATTGTATCGGCCATAGCAAAAGCTGGCCTAGAAACTAAAGAGTTTGGTGATAGCGAAGCCAAGGTGCTGGCTGACCGCGTAGTCAAACAGCTTGATGAAAGTTGGCGTGGAAAAATTCCAACAGTGGAACAAATTCAAGACCGTGTAGAAAATGTTTTAATGCGATCTAGTCATAAAGTAACTGCTAAGGCTTATATTTTATACCGCAAAGAGCGCTCTAGGGTGCGTAATTCTAAAACACGCTTAATGTCTCAATACAAGATTATTACTGGCGCGATGGCGAAAGATTCTAGTGACTTAAAGCGATCCAACGCTAACGTTGACGGTGATACGGCAATGGGTAAAATGTTGCAATATGGAGCAGAGGGTGCCAAAGAATTTGCTAAAAGCTTTCTATTAAAACCTGAACATGCAGATGCACACAACCAAGGTGATATCCATATTCATGATCTTGACTTTTACGCTACTGGAACATTGACCTGCTGCCAGACCGACCCATTGAAGTTATTCGCTGATGGTGGCTTTTCCACAGGACATGGGTTTTTGCGTACACCCAATAGTGTTGGTAGTTATGCGGCCCTAATCGCAATTATTTTACAGGCTAATCAAAACGAGCAGCATGGCGGACAGTCTATTCCTAATTTTGACTATGCTATGGAACCAGGCGTAAACAAAACCTATCGCAAGTCGGTATACACTAACGCCGAGCGTTATCGTGAGTTTACCCATAAAGACGTTAAGATTGATGAAGCTGCATTAGCTAATTTAACTTACGGCGAAACAATCAAGGGTGTCCCAGAGCAAATTTTTGATCTAGCAATTAAAGACACTAAGAAGCAAACTTATCAAGCCATGGAAGGCTTAGTGCACAATTTGAACACCATGCATTCACGCGCTGGTGCTCAAGTTCCCTTTACCAGCTTGAACTTTGGTACGAACACCACCAAAGCAGGTAGATTGGCGATTGAGCAATTTCTATTGGCCACCGAGGCTGGGTTAGGTCACGGTGAGACGCCAATATTCCCGATAAGCGTCTTTAAAGTTAAAGAGGGTGTTAATTATAATCCGGAAGATCCCAACTATGATTTGTTTAAGCTAGCCATGCGCGTTTCCAGCAAGAGGCTATTCCCTAACTTTTCGTTTATTGATGCGCCGTTTAATTTGAGGCACTATAAGCCAGGTGACTACAAAACCGAAATTGCTACCATGGGTTGTCGCACGCGGGTGTTTGAGTCTGTCTTCCCCGAATCTAACGGCAGGAGTGATAGTCGCGGAAACTTGTCATTTACCACTATTAATTTACCAAGAATAGGTATTAAGCACGGCATTGCTTTAGGCGACAGGAAAAAGCCTGATTGGAAAGCTTTTTATCGTGACTTAGACCGAGAGCTAGATTTAGTAGCGGATCAGCTATATGAGCGCTTTCAATTTCAGGGTAATAAAGTAGTACGTAACTTTCCGTTTTTGATGGGTCAGGGTAACTGGATGGATAGCGAAAAATTAGGCTATGATGATCCATTGAAAGATGTCATTAAGCATGGTTCTTTGTCGATTGGTTTTATTGGTTTAGCTGAAGCTTTGGTGGCTATGACTGGACATCATCACGGCGAGTCAGACGAAATGCAGAAAATTGGCCTAGAGGTTATTGGTCACATGCGCCAAAAGTGCGATGACTTTAAAAAGAAATACCATCTAAACTATAGTCTGTTTGCCACCCCAGCTGAGGGCTTATCGGGTCGTTTTACTAAAATTGATCGTCAGCGCTATGGTGAAATTAAAGGCGTAACTGATCGAGAGTTTTATACCAACTCTTTCCATGTGCCAGTGTATTTCAACATTAGTGCTTTTGCTAAGATCGACAAAGAAGCGCCTTACCACGCTCTTTGTAATGCCGGGCATATTACTTACGTAGAGTTAGACGGCGATCCAAGCCAAAATATCGAAGCCTTTGAATCAGTGATTAGACACATGAAGGAGTCTGGTATTGGCTATGGCTCAGTTAATCACCCAGTTGATCGAGATCCATTATGCGGCTTTTCGGGTATTATTAGTGGGTCAACCTGCCCATCTTGTGGACGCGAAGAATCTGATGGTGTTATTGGGTTTGAAAGGTTGCGTCGAATTACCGGCTATTTAGTAGGATCTTTAGAGCGATGGAATGATGCTAAGCGTGCCGAAGAAAAAGCAAGAGTTAAGCACGGCGTTACTTCTAATATAAACGGTGTTTATAGTAGTAGCCAGAAGTCAGAGCGTGAGCTACAAAAGGCAGCGCAAAATCGCAATAACTCTAAAGTATAGTTATAATAGGCTTATATTATGGCGATCAATGTGCGTGATGACGAAATTCGTTTAGCTGGTCCAATTCAAAGTGATAGCATTGTTGACGGGACAGGTTTAAGAGCGGTGGTTTGGTGTCAAGGGTGCTATCGAGCTTGTCCAGGCTGTCACAACCCCGAATCTTGGGATGATCAGGCGGGTGTAGTGGTGAAAATTGACTGGGTAAAAGAGCAACTAAGTAAAATGAAGGGGCAGACGGGACTAACTTTTAGTGGTGGCGAGCCAATGCTGCAGGCTAAAGCTTGTAAAGAGATTGCTGATTGGGCAAAAAAGGAAATGGGCTGGAATATTTGGTCTTTCACTGGCTTTACTTACGAAAATATTCGTTATCAAAAAGAATGGGCACGCCCAGATATGTGGGCGTTTGTGCAATCCTTAGATGCCTTAATTGATGGACCTTTTATATTGCCAGAGCGTGATTTAACTTTAAAGTTTCGTGGATCACGTAATCAACGCTTACTCCATTTAAAAAATGGCGAAATAATCGCCATTGAATAAAACCTTGGCTGAGGATGAGGGATTCGAACCCCCGATCACGGGACCAGAACCCGTTGCCTTACCGCTTGGCTAATCCTCAAAATATAAAAACTATTGTATAGCTTTTTATTAAATTAAGCAATTTATTAAATGTTTTAGTTTATTGTAGCTAATTTGCTAAAATAGTAATGGTAAAAATAAAAGGAGTTTTAAAAGTTATGGATTGGAATGAAGTTTTTGATGCTGGCGATATCGATAACGGTATTATTAATGTAGTAGTAGAAATTCCTGCTGGTAGCAACAATAAAGTCGAGTGGTCTCGCAATAAAAAAGTTATGGTTTTAGATAGAGTAGAGCCAAAGACATTCGCTAAACCAACTAATTATGGATTTATTCCACAAACGCTTGATGAGGATGGCGATGAGCTAGATGCTTTAGTTGTGACTAGTGATCCATTGCCAGTAGGCGTAGCTTTAGAGGCGAAAGTTTTGGGTGTGCTGAAGTTTGTTGATAGTGGTGAGGTCGACGACAAAATTATTACCGTACCAGCGGATGATCGAGAGGCTGGTAATCAAATTAAAACTATTGATGATCTGCCAGAGCAGCTAAAAAAGCAGATTGAATTTCATTTTAGTCATTATAAAGATTTAAAGAGACCTGGAACTACTAGTGTCAAGGGGATTGAGGGCTATGATGAGGCTATCCGCTGTCTCTTATACACATCTGACGCTGCCG
>CAMXZF010000032.1 GCA_947253405.1 uncultured Candidatus Saccharibacteria bacterium
GCTATGTCTAAAAATTTTTTAAAACTAGATGATACGCTGCTGGTTGAGAATATTTCATCTGATGGTATTTCTAGTAGGCCACCTAGAATGCTGTATAAACCGTCAGCAATCCTAGCTATAGCGTCCATCATTGGGCAGATTATCCAGTCAATACCAGTACCAACGGTACAGGTATCTTTTTCTTCTTTATCATCTTCTTTATCATCTTCTTTATAGCCATCATGGTTAATTGTAAGCTTGAGCTTATCGCCCGCCTTACATGAAGCTTGGGCCGCGCCGGCTCTGTCATTAATACTTTTTAGCAACTGATCACAAGTCATAGAATCTGGATTACGACTAGAGCAAGCTTTACTTTTTGTACTATTACTTTTATCAAAACCTGCCCCACTAATCGACGCCGGGAATACACGCGGACAAATTTTACTATAATTTGGCGTCTTCTCACCCTGAGAGTTTTTGATTTCACAAGACTTTTCATCAATAATTTTTATATCATTAGCCCAATTGCCTGATTTGGCCTCTTTCTGCGGACCCAAACTAGCCAAGCAAAACTTAGCAAATAAAAAAACCTCATTCTGATATCGCGCCACCGCACGATAAGGCGGTTTATTTATAGATGACGAAATTAAGGTGGGAAGATCATTTACGCTGAAAGCGGCACATTCCTCTGGATGTTCATTTAAGAATTTTTTGATACTCTTAGCAAAGGCGTTCGCATTACTACTTGATTTTTTGAGCGCGTCATTACCTAAAGATAAAGCATTCTGAGAGCAGCTACTGTTACCGCAACTATTAACTGTAACCTTTCCCATATAGCTCTTTAGTAAATTAGCTTTCATTTTACTTTTATATTTTGGATCAGCAGCGCTAAGAAAACTGGGTAAATTACAATCATTAGACTTAGCGGAAGTGCTGGTGCCATCATAAATGCTATATATTTTGGCGCTAACTTTTGCTCCACTAATATTATTTAGATTGCCGAGTGTAGTTAAACCGTCCCCTTCTTTAGCTTTTTGACAATAATCATATCCGTAGCCATATTGACCAGCATCTGAGCTTGGTAGGTAAAAATATGGATGGCCGTCAGAACATTTTGGTTTAACTTTAGCATGAGTCTTTTTTATGGACTCAGCGCAAGCAATCGATTTTCTATAGCCATAATACCTATTAATCTCCCCCTGAATGTTACTACCGGCAGCAGACACCTGATTTGTGCCGCAGACAAAGCAAAAAGCCACCAAAAATAAAACCGCTAAACTAGATTTTAGTAACTTTCTATAAATACGCATTTACACTTTAATTTTATCATAAGCGGTATGCTTATTGACTAACAATCTAGTCTAATTAAACATTAAATTTAAATTCAACCACATCGTCTGGTTGCATAATGTAATTTTTACCTTCAGTACGAATCTGACCAAGAGAGCGCGCACTAGCTTCAGATCCAGCGCTAATTAAGTCATAATAATTTATAACCTGAGCAGCAATAAATCCGCGCTCAAAATCACTATGAATAGCACCTGCGGCTTGCGGTGCAGTAGAACCCTTTTTGATCGTCCAAGCTCGCACCTCTTTTTCCCCTGCTGTCAAAAAGGATTGTAGGCCCAAGATATCGTAAGCCGCTACTATTAGCTGACCAAGACCAGAGGTTTTTACTCCATAACTAGACAGCAATTCTTTGGCCTCAGCTTTAGAAAGTGACCTAATCTCGCTTTCTAATTCAGCGCAAACAAAAATTGCTTTTACTGAATTAGCGCTAAGTCCACTAGCCTCTGTTGCTAAATTGGCTAAGCTAGACTGCCTATCAGTATCTAGTAGTGTGTTCTCATCACAATTGAATAAATAAATTATAGGCTTGGCAGTTAATAGGTTTAAGCCATTAAGTTTTTCCGTCAATTCATTAGGATCAAATTCGCTGAACTCTCTTGGTGTTTTGCCTGCCATTAATTCACTTTGAACATAGGTCAAGAAGTCTACTCGCTCTTTCAATTTTGAATCAGATTTAGCCTGCTTAATCAATTTAGGTAAATGGTTTTCTATAGTAGCTATGTCCGCCAACATTAGCTCGGTATTAATGACCTCAATATCACCTTTTGGATCTACCTTACTAGATCCATCCACTCGCTGTATCCTATCGCCCGAAAAAGCTCTGACTACATGACAAATTGCATCACACTCGCGTATATTAGCAAGGAATTTATTGCCCAAGCCCTCGCCCTTGCTTGCTCCGGCTACCAAACCGGCCACATCAACAAATTCAACTGTGGCTGGTATGATCTTTTTAGCACCATATAACTTAGCTAAAGACTCTAAACGATCATCTGGCACTGGTACAATGCCAGTATTAGGCTCGATTGTAGCAAACGGATAATTAGCCGCCAAAGCTGAAGAGTCCGTCAAAGCATTAAATAGGGTTGACTTACCGACATTGGGCAAACCAACAATCGCAATTTTTAACATTTTACTACCAACCTTTCCCTTACAGTCTGCCTACTCATGTTTTTATAGCTTTTTTAGCAGATAAAAACGTTCTTTATTGCCTTTTACCCCCGAAACAGAGCTGTCAGCTTTATCCAAAATTAAAAATTTTTGCCTTACCCAAATCTCAAAATTAGCTAGAATTTTACGCCTATCACGATCATTCTTGATTACGCCGCTATTCTTAAGTTTTTTGCCAGCTTCAAACTGAGGCTTTACCATAACTAAAAGTAGCGTATCTGACCGCATAAAATTTTTAATTAAGTGCGGCAAAATATCGCGCGCCGATATAAACGATACGTCCATCGTTATTAAATCAATTTTTTGCTTGGTACGAAAATCTCTAATATCTGTTTTTTCGTGAAGCTCGACCCTATTGTCTAGCCTTAGTTTTGGGTGCATTTGATCTGTGCCAACATCAACAGCAATGACTTTTTTGGCGCCACAAGTTAATGCAAAATCAGTAAAGCCACCAGTGGAAGACCCGACATCTAAAACTATTTTGTTTTTAAAGTTTAAACCTAATGTGTCGGCTACCGACTGTAGCTTTAGACCAGCACGACTAACAAATTGCTTGTCTTGGCTTAATTTAATTTCAGCCGAATAATCTACGAAATAGCCCGCCTTCTTGATAATTTTGTCATTAACTACCACTTTACCTAGGTGAATATAGCTTTCCGCCTGTGAGCGTGTAGCCACCAAGTTAAGCTTAACTAATGCCCGATCAAGGCGAACTTTATTGCTTGACACGCTCGATATAGCTGCCGTCACGTGTATCAACCTTTATTAAATCACCGTTTTTAATAAAAGCTGGTACCTTAATGTTAATCCCCGTTTCAACTGTAGCGTCTTTTTGAACGTTACTGGTAGTATCACCCTTTACCACATCTTCTGTATAGGTGACTGCTAAAGGAACAGAAGTTGGCAAATCGACTGCAATTACTCGACCGTCAAAAAACTGCAAAACCACTTCGCTACCCTCAGTCATATATTTAGGTACATCTTCAGCGTTTTCTAAACTAATTTCAAACTGTTCAAAAGTTTCGGGGTTCATAAAATGAACTTTGTCATTATCGCTATAAAGATATTGTGCATTTTGATTGCTAACATCGGCAGGTTCAATTTTTTCTTGACCTTTATAGGTCTTTGCTAAAACTGAGCCATCGATCAAATTTTTTATACGGATATTAACAATCGATCCACCACGCCCCATTACCTTTTGCTGGTAATCAATCACCCGATAAGGTTTACCGTCAATACTTATGACTCGACCCTTTTTTAAATCTGTTGGACTATACATGCTATTCCTACAAAACTAATTAATTAACTGCCTGCTACAAATGGAAGCAAAGCTAAGTGCCTAGCTCGCTTGACAGCTACTGCTAAATTACGCTGCGACTTAGCACTAAGTCCAGTTTTAGAGCGTGCTTCAATTTGGCCGTAGCTATCAGTATAGCGCCTTAAACTATCTACATCCTTGTAATCAAAATAACGTGGTGAAATCTTCTTGTGTTTTTTCATAATATTCCTTATATCAACTTCATTAAATTATTTGTTCAATTTTAAAATGGGATATCGCTTAGATCAATTGGCTCGTCGATTTCGTTAGCGCTCACATCGGCGCTTTCTTGACCACCCTGTTTCTCGCTAGCGTTGCTACTATTATTGGCATTGCTACCGCGACCATCGTTTACAAAACTAAACTCCTCAACTACAACATCAATTGCGCTACGTCGCTTACCGGTATCCTTATCGTCCCAAGTACGTTGTTGCAGGCGCCCGCTAACTAAAAGCTGTCTACCCTTACCTACATACTTTGAAATAGTTTCACCCCTAGCTCCCCAAGCAGAGCAGTTGATAAAACTAGTATCTTCTCTACGATTGCCTGATGCATCGTTGTAAACTCGAGAAACTGCTAATGAAAAGCTAGTTACCGATTGACCTGATGGAGTTGTTCTAGTCTCTGGATCAGCGGTTAAATTACCCATTAAAATTACTTTGTTAAAAGCCATGTTATACCCCCGCTTAATTTATTTATCACTTTTTTCTTCACGATTAGCTTCACGCTCTAATCGTTTTTTCTTCTCGGCCTCAATAATCGCCTCTGCCTTTTCGTCTACCTTAACGATTAAGTGTCTAATAACTTCGTGTGTTATATTTAACACCGCCGAAATCTTCGCTGGTGCTGAAGACGGCAAGTCTAGTCGATAAATATGATAAAGTGCGTGCGTTTCTTTATCTATTTTATAGGCCAACTCCTTGCGACCCCAATCATCTTCTTTGATAATTTTGCCACCATTTTTATCAATGATGCTACTAATTTTTTTGAGCACGTCATCTTGATTCGCCTCTAGTTCGGGGCGTATCAAGACCACTAACTCATAACGAACACTCTCGTCTTTTGACACTAGTCCTCCTTTGGATTAAAGCCACGTTATGTCAAAGCGTGGCAGGTTACTAACCCTGATATTATAACATAAATGCCAGACTAGTACCTATTTATACTCGAAGCTGCCAATTTTAGTGTTAGTTGCGCCAATAGCATTATTTAGGAAAATATCATAGACTCCCTTAGTGTTATTTTGTGGCGTTAAGCATGTTAGCTGGCTATCGCCCTTATCGGTAATCTGGCAAATCTCATTAGCATCTTTTTTGCCATTACGATTTAAATCTAGATATATACTATAGATATCATCGACATTTTGCAGATTATTGCCCTGAAAGGTTAGTTGGCTACCACTACTGTAGTTCCAAGTATCATTTACAGCCGTAAAGCTAGCGCGCCTTGTTTTGCTGCCATCACCAAGCTGGCCATAATTATTAGCGCCCATACAAGCAAGATTAATTCTGCCGACTAAATCTATCACTGAACATAAATGATCAGGGCCCAAACTAGTCATCTCAATTCTTCCGCCTTTAAATTGCCCAAAAACATTGTCGTTCGTATTTAATTTAGTTGGTGATAAATTATAATTTTTTTGTCTATTACCACTGGCAAAACGATTAATATTCATTCCCCATATATAATCATCAGCTAAAACTGAGAAGTAACTAGCACCTAAACGTTCAATGCCTTCGAGATTTCTTATTTCTACCGGAGCTGATCGTTCATTTTTAGTGCCATCACCTACACCAAGCTCACCCCAAATATTCCCCCAACAAAATAGCCTTGACTTATTCTCACCATCTTTTTTACCGAAAGCGCATACATTATATGAGCCAACTTCAATCTTTTCTAAAACCACTCCTTTTAAAGCTACCGCATCATAAACCTTTTGTGGTACGGATCTATAGTCGCCTCCCACACCCTTAATGTTGACTCCTAGCTGACCATAATTATTATTACCCCAACAATAGGCCTTACCCTTAGCAATTGCACAGGTATTGTGGCCACCAACAGCAATATCAGAAAATTCAGCGTTAGCTAGTTCAGGGTAGCGGCTAAAGTTTGGCTGTACCGGCAAAGCATGTTCATTTTTTCCGCCAATGCCAAGGTTGCCCCAATAGTTCCAACCCCAACAATATGGCTTTTTATCAATCAATACACAACTATGATACACTTCACTAGCCAACTTCTCCACTTTAGCGCCCTCAGTCGATCGACCAAATTTAACTAGCGTTGGCGTATATCTATCGGTAGCCGTACCATCACCTAATTGATATTTGGTATAGCCATAGTCACCGTCGTTAACCGCACTATTTTTGCCCCAACAATAAACCTTACTATCAGCAATAGCGCAGGTGCTATTTGTGCCTACCGATATTTCAGTTATTTTTTTGCCTTCAAGAGCATTATTTCTGTTGATCAATTTTGGTACCAGACTATCAGTTCTAGTACCATCGCCTAAAGCGCCATATTTATTATTGCCCCAACAATATAAATCGTCACCCTCGACTAAAGCGCAACTATGCAAAGCCCCTAATGAAATCTGTTTAATATTCTTGTTATGGATCTTATAGCTACTAACTACTGGTTCTACTGGTAATTTAGGTGTAACAGTATAGACTACGTTAGTAGAGTAAGTGCCAGCTGGTAGAGAGTTAGATAATTTAGCACCATAGTAAATATAGAAGGTTTGGGATTTAGTTTTACCTATTTCAGCAGCAGCATCTTTTAAAGTGACAGGGTTGTCTTTAGTGGGTACTTGGTAAAAACGAGCTAGTTTGAAGGCATCTGCTGTAATAACAGCATATCCTTGGGCAAAACCTTTTTCACAAGGCATACTGAAGGAGCCATTTTGGTTACTTCCACCTAAGCTACAGTTAGATATTGGCAAAAATCCCCAAGTATTGTTAGTTAGACTAGAACCGCCAGTCTGAGTGAAAGTTGGCACACCATTATAATAGCGATAAACTACTTCTTGTTCATTATAGCTAGCTTGTACTGGGTTAATGACTTGGTTAGCTTGATCATTAGGGTTAGTTTTTTCTCTAGTTAGGTTAGAATGAGATTTATCGGTACTAACAGTTGCTAGATAACCTACACTACTATTAGCTTCAATGTTTAAGATGGTAGGATAGTTAGTTATCTTAGTGTTGTCGTTAGTGATATATTTATCTAGCTTAGCAATAGTATTAGCATCTTTATTACTTAGACTAACAG
>CAMXZF010000033.1 GCA_947253405.1 uncultured Candidatus Saccharibacteria bacterium
ACAGCTCTTGGGGCTAATTCTTTTTAATTAAACTATAGCGATCGATACTGTCATAAAATTCCGCCACATCCTCTATAGAGTCATTTTTTAGATTTTGCCCACTCATAATTTATCCACATAATAGCAAAAATCTAGGGGTAAATGCAAATAGTTAACACGTTAATTTTAGCTATTATAGCTTGTAATTAGTATAGTCTTCACTAAGAAGTTTTTGATTATCGTCTAATCTAGAGTTACCAGCTTTGTCGCCTTTAAGTTTTTTGAGCGTAAACATAGTGATAGCTAATAAAATTAATGAAGTAACTAAAAGTGTAACCAGATAAATATAGCTATACTTAATATTCAACGCACTAATACCACCGCTGATAGCTCCCTTGAGACCAATAATAGAATAGGTCATAGGTACTAGGCTGTGTGCTTTTTGATAGAGTTGACTGGCAGTTTCAACGGGAAAAGTACCGCCCGACGATCCAAGCGATAGGATTAATATAACCATGCCAACAAAGCGTCCGGGGTTATCAAAAGCTACAGCCAAAAACATCAGCATAAACATAATAGATAGGGTATAAACAATTAATATACCAAAATAGTTAAAGAAACTATTAACTTCTAAGCCTAGCATCATCATAATTGAGCCAGCGATAATTGACATCAATAGAGACATAATTATGCCCAGCGCAACTTTAGAAAAGAACCACTTAAGCCAACTAGCTTTACGGTCATAAATTTTTCTTACAGGATAGGCAAAATTAAATAGCATACAGCCAACAAAAAGTGATACCGACATAAAATAGGGTGATAAACCGTGACCATAGTTTTTAACTTTACTGTAGCTCTCGTGTTGTTTTTTGATAGGTTCAGCGATTAATTGTGCGCTCTTCTCATTTAGGGGAGAATCTTGTAGTTTTTTTGCCCCATCACTTAAGGCTGCAGTTAATTTATGGCTGCCGTCTTTTAGCTGGTTGCTAGCAATATTCAACTGACCCACCCCGTCAATTAGTGGTGCACCGCTGTTTTCTAAAGTTAAAAGGCCGTTTTTTAACTTTAGACTGCCGCTATTTAATTGGTTTATTTTATTAGTAAATGTAGGGCTATTTATTTGTTTATTAATAGTAGAAATTTTTTCAAAAAATTTATTATTACCATCAGCAATAGCTCCTGCTCCGGTTGACAAATATTTTATATTATTAGCCAGGGTATCTATTCTATTAATAGTCTCTTCTTTGGTGGGTAAACTTGCCTTTACTTTTTCTAGATCAGTTAGTTGTTTTAATAAGAGTTTGGCGCTTAATATATCGTCTTGACTTAGACCCAATTCTAATATTTTGTCGCCTGGTAGGCTTTCTAGTTTATTTATTAAATTATTAATAGATAAAGTGTTTGGTGTTGAGAAATCTAGTTGACCGATTGTCTCTTTAAGATGATTTATTTTAGTTAAATTTTCGGGATTATTAAATTTATTTATAGAGTCAGACAACTTATTTGATGCATCTGCTAGTTTCTTTGATTGTTCAGCAGCCTCTTTTAAATTTATTTTATATTTAGCAGCTTCATTAACTGCTTGGTTAATTCCACTGCTTAACTCGCTTGAGCCTTTTGTTAAATTAGTAACACCCTCACTTAGGTTAATTGAACTATTGTTTAGCTTACTTAGGCCGCCACTCAATTGATCAATCCCTAAATATATTTGATTGGAACTATCGCTAGCGCTAGCCATGCCATCTCCCGCTTGCTTAATATTAGAAATAATTGCTTTAGCGTAAGCGAGTCTAAGTGATTGGCTAACTTCGTTTTTAATTTTTTCCACTACTGAAGTGCCAATGGTTTTAATTGCAAAATTTAAAGAGTCATTGGTTTGATATTCTAGACTTAGTTGATCGGGCGATAGGTTATTTATGGAAGTAGCTTTTTTAGAAAAGTCGCTTGGTATTATGATGGAAAAATAGTATCTATTGGACTCCATGCCAGCTTTGGCTTTTTGCCTATCTACAAAATCCCACCTAAAGCTAGAGTCTTTAGATAGGTTTTTTATTAGATCGTCGCCCAAATTAATATTTTTATTAAGGTAAGTTGCGGGTTTATCTTCATTAACTACAGCTACCTGTATATTGTTAAGATTGTTGTATGGATCCCAAACGGATCTAAGAAATATACCAGAATATAAAATGGGCACAAAGACTAGACCTATTAAGGTAATTAGTAGCATCTTATTGTGCCAGATTTTTTTAAGCTCAGTTTTAAAAATTCCAATCATTACATTTAGATATTTAGCATATCGATTGTAACACAACTTCAATGTCTAAACACTAAATATTATATAATAGTGATAATCTATGAAAAAAGATAAATATCTATTAAATAGTAAACTAATAGGCTTTATAGGCTTAACTACTGTATTGGGATTAGTTTATAAAAAAAGCTTAAGTTCACCTAAGCGTCGCCAGCGCACCGCTATGAATTTAATAAGATTCATATTTGATAACTACAACGAGCATATAATTAAAGATTCTTTAAGTCGCTATGAGCCAGATAATATAAAATCGTTAACTAACATTAACTATCAACCTGGCAGTAAGGACGCCAAATTAGATATTTATTATCCAAACTGCAAATATAAGTCAAATCCCGTAATTGTTTGGATTCATGGCGGTGGATTTATTACTGGAAGTAAAGATATGGTTAAGTCTTGGGTGAAAATTGTTGCTAAACATAGCCATTGCGCTGTTATTACCGTTGAGTATTCGGTAGCACCTAGCGACACCTACCCTAAGCCAGTAAAACAAGTTAACGCTGCCCTATCTTATCTGCGACGCCATGCCAAAAGCCTTAATGTCGGCAGAACTTTTATTTTAGCGGGTGACTCAGCTGGCGCGCACATCGCTGCGCAGGTTTCTATGATTAATGCTGATAAAGACTATGCTCGATTAATGAAAATTCGACCCGCCCTTAATAAGTGCGCTATTAAGGGCAATATATTAATGTGTGGAGCATATGATCTAAGTTTAGCTGACAGCGGCGAAGATATGGCGCAAGCAATGCAGGTTTTGATTCGAGCTTATGCCGGTACAATGAATTATAAAGCTAATTCACTAGTTAAGTACGCCTCAATCACCGATTATGTCAGTGGTAATTTTCCTAAAAGTTTTATATCTGCTGGAAATACTGATCCGTTATTACAGCATTCCTATAATTTAGACAAAGCTTTAAAGTCATTAGGTGTTTTAACAGACACTGTATTTTTCCCTAAAGACCACAAGCCAAATTTATTTCATGAATATCAATTTAATCTAGATCTAAGAGAAGCTAGATACTGTTTTAGTAGGATGATCAAGTTTATTGAAGGCTGTAAATAGTTTAGGGATATAATTTTATATGCCTAGAGAAGCTTGTCTTATTGGTTTTAAATACTAGCAATTATATAGAGTTGGCCCCACTATACAACGAACTAGTACTAAAACTAGTATATGTTTTTGTAAGTATAGCTAATTAACTCTTTATTATCTTTGTCTCTAATTACAACTTTCATGTTGCCATCCTCCATTGTGATAATGTTTTCTAGAGTAAGGCTATCAGGGTTATTGTTAATTTTAAATTTAAACCCATTGTATTCGGTGCGATTATTTTCTCTTGGGTTATCAACTTTAGAAAAGGTACTATCTTTTAAAATCTTAACGCGATCTAATTTGATGTTATTATTGTTTGCGTATATTTGAATAATTGGTTTAAAGTATTTATCAAATCTTCCAGGATAACCCAAATCATAGCTATAATAGTTTAGCCAAATTGTACCTTTATAGAAATATCGAATAATTTTATCTGGCACCCCTTTATCCACCATTTCATCAGGCGAGAAAAACGTTACGCCCATTTCAACTTTTTCATCTTTTAAAATAAATAAAATTGAATTATCAGTATCTTTTTTTGCGGTTGAAGATAACTGTATTAGCTTCCAGTCACCGTCAGAAACTAATGTTTTATCAAACTTTACATCTTTGCGCTTCAAATGATTTTTTGCAGAAATAAATGATTTCTTATCTGATGGGGATAATTTATTTTCGGGTAAACTAAAAAAATAAGCGAAGCTAATTATAACTATAAGTACAACAAATCCAGCGAATATATAAATATATTTTCGGTCAGTGTCTTTAAAATATTTTACTATGCCCATAACCTAATTACCCCCTCCTTCATATCGACAATAACGCTCAGGTTTGAACCAAGTTCCAGATTTGCTAGGGCCACTACAGCCACCATAGTCTTTTCTGGTGCAGCCATTATCTCCATGAGAACCAACGGTTGTTATCGTGTCGCCTTCTACTTTTACAACAACTTCAGCATGGCTTGGGGTTGTCGCTATATCACCCGGTTTAACTTCTGATTTAGGAATAACTTTATAACCAGGTAGGTCACAAAACTGTGCAGCTGACGCAGATGCCCAATGCCCAGTTCCTTTGTAAACAGCGGCTGCTGCAAAACCTGAGCAGTCGATACCTGTTTCATAAGACGAGAACTTATCAGCTATTATACGGTCAGTATCCTCTTTGGATTTATGTCCACCACCTAGGTTATAACAGGTTATATGATCTTCGTTGCACCAACTAGCCATCTCCAGAGCAGCTTCAGCAATTGATCCAAAACTATCTTTTTTACAAGATCCAGAGCCGCCACCTTTATCTGAAGCGCCCCCTAGTGCTCCCGCATAAATTATGTATGCGCCGTGGTGGTTATTTGCAGGATATTGTATTGGCCCGTTATCTGTTTTGATTTGCCCCCAAGTGTTGTTTGATTTTGTTTCTGGGTCGGTAGGATCACGCTTTTTGTCGGCCCTATTCATAACGTAAGGTGAACCTTCGCCAATGTCAGCACCATGATTGTCAAACCCTAGCTTTTTTGCTTGATCTTTATAAACCGACGCCATACCGTTGTAGCCAAAAAATAGTTTTTTGACATTGTCAGGGTCATTTAAGTCTGAGCTACCAGCATGTTGTTTTACTTCATCGGCAGCTTTATCAGCCGCCTCTTGAAATTCTGCATCAGAATAATCGCCAACTTTAAATCCGCCTTTATAAAATTGGAATGGGCCTTGACCATTAGAGGGCCCACCCTTATATTGGCCGGACTCCAAGATATGTATGGTTGCAAGAATTTGCCAAGGTATACTGTACTTATTCGCGGCTTCTTCATAAAAATGCTGGAGCTCTTTAACTTTGCTCATCTGCTCTTCTGTTAATATAGGGTCGCCTTTATAATCTTTGTTGTCACCAAAGCTTGATGACGAGTCGCATCCGTCGCCAAAAAAATTAACGTCATTTGCCTGGTAAAAATCCTGCTCCGTTAAAGACTTATCTTTACTTTCTTCGTCTGGGTCAGCCTTTACTATGTTAGTAGAGCCAACACCAACAATAAAAGTTATAAGCATAAGCATCGCAACATAAATACCAGCCTTACGTCTTGTTATCATATTATTTATATTCTACCACACCAACCCTAAACATTAGAAAGCGAATCTATCGTATCATCTGAAGCGTTAGAGGCAGCAATGTTATCGCTTAATACATTATTGTATCTACCTCTCAACTTATCAGTATTGTAGGTCGTACCAGAACGTAAGTCTTCCATAGCAGCCGCACCTTTTGTAAATTCAATATCAATCGATGGTGATCTAGCAATATCGGCATTAGATTTATTATCTACATTAGATAGAACTGACTGGTTAATCGTAGATTGATCAATTTTATTCTCAACATAATTACCTTTATTGATAGCATTTTTAGTATTAATATCAAGCAGTTTGTTGTCGCCACCAGTTAGAGTTTCTCTAACCTTTCTATCTCTATTACCAGCATGTGCTAACATGGCACCGTTAATACTATAAGCATCAGCATTAGGCATCATGTCATTTAAGACTGCCCTAGTGGTATAAGAATCAGCATAGTCTTGACCACTAAGAATGGCTGCCTTCTTCTCATAGCTCATGCCATCAACAGCTAAATTAGCTTCTGTCATAGCAGCGCTATCTAGCGAGGCTTCACTTTGATGGTAGGCATTAGCAGCCTTTCTTAAACTTCTTCCACCATCAAACCTACCCTTAGTAATTGTATTAATCCCTTTTTGAGCCTTATTAGCTAAATTAGATGAGGCTTTTAAAGTTCCTCTTTTACCAATAGATCGATCGAAGCCTTCTTTACGAGCAGCATTAACCTTCCTACCTTGTTTCTTTAGAGCACCCTGAGCTTTACCGCTAAGCATGGCGCCAGCTGCACCAACAGACTTAAATGATCCGGCAATAACAAATGGTACAGCTGCCATAGGTATGACTCGGCAAGCCATAGCAGCTATTTTCATAGTAGCACCATCTTGCGTCATTAATATGTTTGAAGCTACATAAGAAGCACCAAATATTAATGATACTGCCGGATAAACTATTAACATAGCAATAAATGCATTTTTCCATTTATTAAATAGCTTTTGTGTATTAGGCAGTAAAGCACAAGCAATTGCTACAGGCGCAATTACACAAAGTAAAATAACAAGTGCTTGGCGAATAATTAGAATAAGCCAAATTACAATTAGAACTATTAGAGCTAGTAGAAGGAGTGGCAGTACAACAGAGAGGGCGCCAAATACAGCGGCACCAGTAGCAGCACTACCTATTACTAAGGCTCCGGCTAAGACTTTTTTGACCAACCCTGACCACCCGCCAGCCGCTTCACCTTCACCTTGATTAGCTTCTGCTATTGTGGCATCCCCCATACCTTCAAACATACCTTTTAAGTTAGCTCCAAGGATATTACTTATATCCACTGCCATAGCACAAAGATAGAAAGATATATTAACTAAAATAGTAAAGATAATTAGTCTAGGCAATAACTTCTGAACACTATACCTAGATAAACTACCAATAGCGTTACCGGTAGCCTCAGAATAAATAATTAGTAGAAATGCTATAGCTAAAACAATGTTAGCTATAGAGAGGAATTTGGTAAA
>CAMXZF010000034.1 GCA_947253405.1 uncultured Candidatus Saccharibacteria bacterium
GATTATCCAGGACGTCTCGTGGGCTCGGAGATGTGTATAAGAGACAGATTATATACTTTTCCACACCCCCACCCTTTAACTACAGCTTGATCAAATTGCTTGACTTTTTTAATTTTTATTTTATTATACATATTTTATTGTATTCGCCCCCTACTCTATTTCCAATAAGCTTTAGACGGTATGCGCACATCAACATATTGCGGTTTAATATTATTATTATCAATATATCTTGTCATAACCATGATGTCTGAAGCTTGAGAAGCGGCATCACGATCAATTTGCGCCTTAAACGGATATGGCCGATCTTGCAGAAATAGCTCAATATAGCGAACGCTACCCTTTGGTATAGTTACGCGCTGAACTTTAGCACCTTGTGACTCAATATTAACCACTAATTTACCCACAAATCCCAGAAAATTAGCCGAAGCTGCTAATCGGCCATCTAGTTTAATGCCACTATTATCCTCAATGGCAACTAATGGTATAGTGAAGTAATTACGCGAAAAAACAATGCCATTACTGTCGACAAAACTAGCCTTACCGCCATTAACCCAAGTTGCCACCGGCTTACGCAATTCAATCACCAAGTTACCTTGCGCTATACCAGCTGGCTTAATATGTACACTTTTTATCTCTGGCGCTACCTCAAATACATAGTTCTTCAAAACACTGCTCCGCCGAATAAACCCTAGGCGCTCAAAAGAATTTTTACTAAAATAGCTATTTACAATATCCTTGTAATGATTTTTGTCAGTGTCGCTTAATCTAATGCCAGCTGAATTTTCCCCAACCACAATAACATCGCTAATATCGCCACAAAACTGCATCATAACTGCCAAACAAAATACAAATAAACCCACTACTACGACAAATAAAGATAGTAATCGTCGGCGCAACACTCTAAGCCGATTTAGCTTTTTGCGTTCAGACAGTTTAGTATTATCAGAGCTAAATTTAGATAGCGTTACGCCCTGTCGATAGCTCGCCATATCAAAACTTTTTTCGGCATCATTTTCTTGATGCCTAATCCGCCTATTTTTTTGAAACTTATTACTTAGACTCATTTATTGCCCCCTCAATCATATCAACCATACCACCTAAAGAATCCTTGCGAGCAAATTTTGCTAAATTATTAGCCAGTTTAGTGCGCGTAGCCTTATTATTAAGCGTTTCTATAATTAAATCATAAAGTAAATAAGGCTGCTTTTTTAAGGTCATTTGATCAAGCACCAAGGCAGCGCCAGCCCTTTGGTATACTTTGGCATTTTTAGTCTGATGATCGCCCGCTAAATAAGGCGAAGGTATTAATATGGTAGCAGCCGCAACACTAGCCAGCTCAGCCATTGTGGTTGCTCCTGCCCTAGTTATAACTAAATCGCTAGCCTGGATTAACTTAGCCGTATCAGGCATAAAACTAATTGTTTTAATATAAGTGCGTTGCTCTTTTGTCAGCAAAAAATTAACCTTTTTATCCTTTCCTGTCAACAATACAACATTAATTTTTTTACTAGTTAGGTCATGCGCATTTCTTTGTATTAAAGCATTAATGTCACTAGATCCTAGACCTCCGCCCATAGCTAACACTAGTGGTCTTCTGTAGTGTTTTAAGCTCAAACCCTTCTTAATAGCATCTTTTTGGCTAGTAATCTTAATTTCATTGCCTGCTAATTTAGTAAAATTAGGTCGCACTGGTATACCTATAAACTCAGTGCGTGATTTAGGATAAGAAGGATAGCTGTTAACTGGGGCGCCTGTACCAATTTTTAACGCCCAACGCGCTAAAATACGATTAGTCAAGCCAGCAACCGTATCGCTATCATGAATAACTAGCGGTATATTAAGAACATGAGCTAGCACTCCAACCGGTAAGCATACATAACCACCCTTACAAAAAATCACATCTGGTCGCCAACTTAATAGCTTGCAAAAGCTAACTATAAAACCTGCTAGAATTTTAAATAAATCAATAAAATTTGGTATATGTGTTTTGGTGATATGATACCAGCTAAAATAGCGGTACCACCAAGATAGATTGGCGTAACGTCGCAATTTTCCAGCTGGAATAACTTCAACTTTAGCAAGTGAACCAATTAGTTTTTTAGCTTGTACCTGAAATTTTTTGTCGCACCAAACTCGCACCTCTAAGTCTGTTTGCTGCCTTAAATTAGCCCGGTTTTTTAGCTCTTTAATAACGGCTACTATTGGCGTAATGTGACCACCGCTGCCCCCGCCGACGCAAAGAATCTTCACCCTTTTTCTCCTTTACACTATTAAACCGTCGATGCGATACATAACGCGATATCGCAAACACTATACCTAAACCAAACATAGAACATATCATAGATGTCCCGCCAAAACTAACAAACGGCAATGTTATACCAGTTAGCGGTATAATATGAGTCATTGCGCCGATATTTAAAACTACATGAGATCCTAACCAGCCAAACACACCAGCTACAACTAAACGTAAATAATAATTTTCAGTATAATCAATTTTCTCTAGAATAATCTTTAATAGATAGACAAAAGCGCCTAAAAGAGCTACTACACCAATAAAGCCTAGCATTTCGGCAATAATGGCAAAAATCGAATCGTTCACCGCCTCTGGCAGCCAACCAAATGCTTGCACCGACTTACCTAGGCCTCTACCCATTAATCCACCAGAGCCAATAGCAATCATCGCTTGATTAATGTGATAATCGGTGGCAGCATTACCGTTACCAAAAAACGTAGCCACTCTCTCTAAACGGTGTGGCGCAACAATGATAGACACCACCCCCATTGCGACCGCCGAACCTAAAATATACCCGATATAACGCCAACTAATGCCTGAAATAATTAGCTGCGTTAACATTATTGCCATTAAAGCTAAGGCTGTGCCTAAATCTTTTTGTAGGCCAGCAATTACCACCATCACAATCAGCATAATAGTGAAAAACTTTAATAGTGTCTCTAGTGAGCTCAGCCGATTTTTGGAAGCCTGACAAGCAAGCATGCTGGCCATAACAAACAGCAGGCCTAATTTTAATATCTCAGCTGGCTGAAAAGACAAGCCAGAAATAGCATACCATCGACAAGCACCTAATTTACAAGAAGCTATTGGAATTTTTAGCGCACCCAAAATTGGCAAAGCTAGGCAAATAATTAAGCCAAACAAAAAAACTTTATTGCCATGTTTACGCCACCAATCTAGAGGTATTTGGCCAGCAGCAAAAAAAGCGGCTATGCCCGCCACTAAGAATAGCACCTGTTTTATCATATAGACATTAGCAACTTTGTCGTCACCACCAGAAATGGCTGGTATGATCGAAAATAACACCACTAACCCAACAAGCGATAAGACTAGCATAATTACTGGCAAACGATAGTCTGGGCGGTGTTTACGCCCAAGCTTTAAAGCACCATCGTTGTCGAGTAATGTAGATTTTATAAAATCGGCTAACTGTTTAGTTCGGCGCGGACTACTGGTGTTAGATTTGTTTAATTTTACCCAATCGCCCCTACTGTATCGGTGTGTATTGCGGCTAAAATTTACACTCGGTCGCTGGCTCTCCCCCCTAGAACGAGCGGTCTGACTCATTTAATAGCACCCCCTGCTAAAGTTATGATTAAGCCGATAATGGCAAACACTACACCAATTAACCAAAAACGCATAGTAACTTTAGTTTCTGGCCAGCCAATTGCCTCTAGGTGGTGATGTACTGGAGCGGATAAAAATATTTTTTTACCATGACGTAATTTTTTAGATGTAAGTTGTATTATAACTGAACCAGCCTCTAGAACAAAGACAATCCCAATAATAGGTAAAACAAATAAAGTATCTGTTAACATGGCAACTACAGCTAAAGAGCAGCCCAATGAAAACGACCCAACATCGCCCATGAAAAAGCGTGCTGGATAGATATTAAACCAAATATAACTGACTAAGGCGCCCATAATGGCAAAGCAAAAACCTGCTAAGCCAAACTGATGATCAAGTAGAGCAATCGCTGCATAAGCCGTAAAAGCAATCGCTGCTAATCCGCCCGACAATCCATCTAAGCCGTCAGATATATTAACTGCATTACCTGTAGCTACTACCACAAAGGCAAATATCGGTATAATCCACCAACCAACATTCCAAGAACCAACAAAAGGTACATGTATTTCGTGTACACCGAGTTTAGCATAAAAGAACCAACCTAGAATCAAGCCAATCAAGCTAATAAGGGCAAATTTAATCGGTGCGCGCATACCAGCAATACCCTTGCCGTGTGAGCGTATATTAAATATATCGTCAACTAACCCCACTAAAGCGCAACCCACTAGGGCAGCCAAAGGTAGCCAAGTCTGCTCTCTTGAAAGATTAGCAAATACTGTAACTAGCGCAATTGATACAACAAAAATTAAACCGGCCATGGTAGGTATGTTGCGACGATGCTTAGCGGCATGTAGCTTCTCATAAACTTTAGCCGAACCACCGCCCATTGCGGCATGACGCATTTGCTTCCAAAACTTATATTTATAGGCAAAATAGGTATAAACTGGCGTTAGCACCATCGATAAAACAAATGACATCATTCCTAGCCCGAAAACCTTTAGTAGTGGCTCGGTTAAATGTTGCAAAATATCATTCATTTAGAAACTCCTTTATATTGAATCATAAAATTACTCATAGCATCAAAAATCGGTTGTGCTGCAGCCGATCCGGAATAGCCTCCGTTATGAGCATCATCAACTCTAACCATTATTGCATATTTTGGTGTTTTCGTCTTATCAGCACCATAACCAATATAGCTACCAGTTGTTAAAGTATCTGAATATTTACCCGTAATCGGATCGACTTTCTGCGCCGTACCTGACTTACCGCCCACCATGTAACCATTATCCTTTACGCGACCGTTCGCGCCTAGAAAACGAGCTTGATATAGCATGTCCCTTAAAGTTTCACTAACCGGTGTTTTTAAAACATTATCCGAAACTAACTTTGGCTGATTTTCGCTTATTTTACCAGTACTTTTATCAAGTGTACCCAATTCTATCGTAGGTTTATAATATTTGCCACCATTAATTGCAGCCGAAAAAGCTGAAATCACCTGGATCATCGTTAGTTGTTCGCCTTGGCCAAAAGCCATATTAGCATAAAGAACACGTGCACCATTAGGTGTATTTGGCTTATATATTACGCTATCCTGTTCATTTGCCTGCTCGATACCAGTAATGGCGTTCATTCTATAATTATTTACCATATAATTATAGAATTTCTGTCGCCCCGCTAGATTAATTGATCCCCCACCCATTTGCTCAAGCGTCCAAACCGATCCAGTATTAAGTGAATATTGTAGTAACTGCATTGGCGTCATATTTTGGCCGTCAATTGCCCGCTCAACATTACAGATCTTAGCGTCATCAACCATAATGCACCCAGGGTTGTAAAATGTTGAGTTAGCATTAATTACACCCATATCCAGACCGGCACCAACTGTAAATAACTTCATTACCGAGCCAGGTTCGTATGGATTCATTGTAATATTATTTTGATACGCACTAGAAGATTCAACCTTGCCATAATTGGTTGGATCATAAGAAGGTAAATTTGCCATTGCCATAACTCGACCATTCTGAGGATCCATTATCACTAAACTCCCCTTTGTGGCTCTTGCATGCTTTAAACCATCAGCTAAAATTTGTTCGGCTTGACTTTGGATATTGCGGTCAATGCTTAATACAATATTTTTACCGTCCTGCGCTGGCACACTTATATCTTGACTACCAATTGTTAAAGGTATGCGCCTAACATCAGTAACAGCCTGTAATAGCCCCTCTTTACCTTTTAGCTTATCATTAGCATATTGCTCAATACCGTATTGGCCGTCACCATCAGCATTAACGAAACCTAATGTTTGCGCAGCTAAACTGCCCTCTGGATAAACTCTTTCTGTGCTAGCTTGTAGTCCGATCCCATAAAGATCGGCCCGCTTAATTTTTTCTGCTTGCTCTTGATTTATCTTTTTTGCTAATACAATATACTGCTTTTTCTTATTAGTTATTTCTGAAAAACTGTCCTTGATTAGGCTGTCGCCAACTACATCGTTTAATAAGCCCTTGACTTTATCGACATCTTTAATTGAAGAAGGATCGGCAAACAAAGTGTATACCGTTTTATTTAACACTAACGGCGCAATATTGCCGTCATTGTCTCTAACATAGATTTGCCCACGAACAGGATTAATGGTTTGCTTATTAAGCTGCATTTTATCAGCTTTCTTGGCATACTCTTTATGGTCAATCACACTAATAAAACCTAAACGGATTAAAAAAAATCCCATCAATACTAATAGGAAAATTTTCAAACCATCCGCTCGGCTAGAGACACTAAAGAGTCGCTTCATGATGATCATATTATATAATACTGAATAATTATCAGGCTAAAGACTGGCTAAACGCAATTATTCAGCATAATTTGTACTCGCTGGCGCCACCATTGCCTTAGCCACTTCGCTATTTTTTATATTATTCAAAGATTGTAATCGAGCGTTTTCAACCTTTAGGTTATCTTGTTCTGCCGCTAGCTGGGTCTTCTTTTGATTAATATCATTAATTTCATAGCTATAGGACCCAGTTTTGCTAAGCTGCATTAGGTAAATTAGCCCCAATAAAGCCACCAAAAGAAATATCAAGACCGCATTAGCAAAAGGCCCAAGCTTGGCGTTAGCGTTAAAACCAACTAAATTTTGGTTACGGCCAAAAGCGCCCACCCCCGCATAGCTCTTATTGCCTTGCCTAGATGAAATGAACTCGCGACGTGGTGACATTTTGTTTTATTTCCTTTCAGTAATCTTTTTATTTTTTATTTTTTATAATCTATCTTTTTGCATAGAAGTTATATTAAATTTAATTACTTCTTAAATTTAATCTAAA
>CAMXZF010000035.1 GCA_947253405.1 uncultured Candidatus Saccharibacteria bacterium
ATATTGGCGCTACGAGTAATTATCTTTTCAATATCTTTATTATTATAGAATTCTAGATGAAATAAATAGCCAAAGCGATCTCTTAGGGGCGCCGCCAAACTGCCGGTGCGAGTGGTAGCGCCAATAACAGTAAACTTAGGTAAGTCTAGCCTTACGCTACGGGCGGCTGGGCCTTTACCAATCACAATATCAAGCTTGAAGTCTTCCATTGCTGAATACAACACTTCTTCTACTACACGACTTAAGCGATGAATTTCATCAATAAATAAAATATCACCATCATGCAAGTTGGTTAGTATACTAGCTAGATCACCCGCTCTTTCAATGGCGGGACCTGATGTAACGCGAAGTCCAGCCTCCATTTCGTTGGCAATAACACCTGCCATGGTGGTTTTACCTAATCCTGGTGGGCCATATAGCAAGACATGATCAATTGGCTCATCGCGCTTTTTAGCGGCGTCAATCGCTAGCTTTAAGTTCTTTTTCAGTCTAGTTTGGCCAATATAGTCAGAAAATTTTTGCGGACGCAAAGTAACTTCAACCTTGGTTTCTTCATCACCAGGTTCATGTGACGTAGTTGGTTCAACTAAGCGCTGAATGGCCATAGTTACATTTTAACACGACTATCATTTGGTAAATTTTAGGGGATAACTCAGTGCTTTTTGAGTGACAGTTTTTGATAAATAGTTTCATATAGGTAGTAAAGTCTTTGAATACCGTTTTCTAATTTGTAATAGTGGCGTACATAATTTACTAGCAGTATTGTTAAAAGAATAGACAGTATAATTAGGCAGCTATTAACGTAGTTAATAGAGCTATCTAATTTGATGTTTAAATAAGCTAGTAAAGCCTGCCATAAGAATGAGCTTATCCAAGCCATTAAAGTTAAGCCAGCAAAAAACAGGGTTACTATTAAATGAATTAAGCGTTCGTGTTGAAAATTTTTGATTTGCTGATCTTGATAATTAAGTAATCTAGTTAGCTCTTTTGTCCTAGTGTCCTTGGACTTTAGTTTACTAATTCGACCAAGCTCACTATCGACAAGATTTTCGTGCTGAATAAGTTTATTTATCACATTATTATTATAGCCTATAATAAGGTTTTTGGCTCTATGTTAAAATATTGAATATGTTAGACGTTAGGTTTATCCGAAAAAATGCAGACAAAGTACAAAAATCAGCCGATGCTAAAGGCTACAAAATTAACCTAAGCGAAATTCTTAGATTAGATCAAGAAAAAAGAACCATTCAGGGCGTAATTGATGAAAAGCGCCAAGCCCGTAATTCTTTAGCGCAAAAAAATAAGGGCCAACGCCCCAATGAAGATGATATTAAATTAGGTAAAAACCTTAAAGCCGAACTTAGTCAGCTAGAGGACAAGCTAAAGACTATTAATAAAGATCTAAGTAATTTTATCGCCGAAGTACCGAATATTATTTTTGATGATGTTCCGTTAGGGGGTGAATCTGATAGCGTAGCAGTTAAAGAGTGGGGCAACAAAAAACCTGAAGGCGTAGATCACCTTGACTATGCCGTTAAGCGCAACTGGGTTGATTTTGAGCGTGGAGCAAAAGTTGCCGGTACCAAGTTTTATTATATTAAGAACGAATTAGCTTTAATCGAAAACGCCTTATTGCAGTTCGGCATTGATAAGGTTATAAAGTCGGGTTTTAACTATATGACTGTGCCGCACATGGTAAATAGCCGTGTTTTTGCTGGCACCGGTTTTGCGCCACGGACTAATGAGCAAAGCGATGAATATTTTATTGAGCAGACTGACTTGGGATTAATCGCTACAGCTGAAATGTCCTTAACTGGTTACCATATGGATGAAATTTTAGATGAATCAGATCTACCTTTATTATATGCTGGCTACTCGCCTTGTTATCGTAAAGAGGCGGGCGCAGCTGGCAAGCATACGCGGGGTTTATTCCGTGTGCATCAGTTCAACAAATTAGAAATGTATGCTTTTACTTTACCGGAACAGAGTCTTGATGTACACGAAAAAATTCGAGCCGTCGAAGAGGAGATTTGGCAAGATTTAGGTATTGCTTATCGAGTTGTTAATATTGCTGCTGGCGATCTAGGCGCCCCAGCTGCTAAAAAGTATGATATAGAATACTGGAGCCCAGCTGATCAGACCTATCGCGAATTAACTAGCTGCTCTAATTGTACTGACTTTCAAGCTAACACTACTAATATCAGGGTCAGACGAGCAGATGGCTCTGTGGAGATGGTACACACTCTAAACGGTACGGCTATCAGTTTTGCGCGTACGATGGTAGCTTTAGTTGAAAATTATGCTGAAGCCGACGGTAAATTGCGGGTGCCAACAAAATTGCAACCGTATTTAAATGGCAAAAAAGAGCTATAAACGCTATAATAGTTTGTATAAACAATTAGGAGGATTATATAAATGGCCAAGGCTAATATTGAGATTACAGGCACTAACTATAAATTAAATCCCAAAGAACACCAGTATGTATATAAAAAGTGCGCCAAATTAATTAGCTATATACCAAGACATGGTCGCGAGTCAGCTTTTATTAGCGCTAAAGTTGCTTTGATTAATCAGAAGAATGACAATAAATATCAATGCGATATTGTTCTCACCTTACCAGATAAAACTTTAGTAGCTGGCGAGACTGGCCCGAATGCGCTGGCTACCATTGATATGGTAGAGCAAAAAATTCGTGGACAGATTCGCCGCTATAAAACGGCTAGGCGCAACGATGGTGTGCGCACGGGTGGTTTTATGGCTAAAATTAAGCAATCATTAAGGCGTCGTTAGTGTAATTATCAATTCTAGATAAGAGGCTTGCAATTTGCAGGCCTTTTATAGTGGAATATGACTTATCTATTTGCTATAATTAAAGGCATATATTTATAAGTGAGGGAGTATTAAGAATGCCAACAAAAGACAAGGTCCTCGGTAAGGTTTTTGGTGATCCACAGAAAAAGATTATTAAACGTTTACGTAGGCGTGTAGATGACATCAACGCTTTATCAGATAAATACGCCAAAATGAGTGACAGTGAATTAGCTGAACAGACTAATGTTCTGAAAAAGCGTCTTGCTGAAATATCGAAACAAGAAATTAAAGGCCTTAGTGTTGATAAAAAGGCGCTAAAAAAGCAAAAAGCTGACGATATCAGCGAACGAAAAATAGTTAACAAGCTTAGTGATGCTGATCGTGAAAAATATGCTAAAGTTGGCACGGCAACAATTGATGATTTCAATGCTCTAGATGCAATTCGTGCGCGCAAAGCTAATCAAAAGCGCAAAAATGCATTAGAACAAATTTTGCCAGACGCATTTGCAGTTGTTAGGGAAATGGCGTCACGAGTTTTAGGCCAGCGGCACTTTGATGTTCAGCTAATGGGTGGCATAGCTTTACATGAAGGTAATGTTGCTGAAATGAAAACGGGTGAAGGTAAAACCTTGGTTGCTACCGCCCCTGTCTACCTGAATGCTTTAACTGGGCGAGGTGTGCATATGGTCACAGTTAACGATTATCTAGCCCAGTTGCATGGTGGCTGGATGGGCAAGCTGTATCATGCTTTAGGACTTTCAACCGGTGTTCTTATTAACGAACAAAGTTTTATATATGATCCAGAATTTAATAATACTGATCACTTTGATAAGCGCATGTCAAATCTAAAACCTTGTTCACGCAAAGAAGCTTACGCGGCCGATATTACTTATGGTACTAATAATGAGTTTGGTTTTGATTATTTGCGCGATAATATGGTTAGTGATCCTGATCTGCTAAGACAGCGCGAGCTTAATTTTGCCATTGTAGACGAAGTCGACAGTATTTTAATTGACGAAGCTCGTACGCCATTAATAATTTCTGCACCAGCGGCTGATAATCCAGACTTTTATATTAAATTTGCTGCCGTGGTTGATCAGCTAGAGGCTCCTACTAGAACTGTAGAAAGCAATACTGGTCTAAAAAATCCTTTAACTGGCAAAAGGCTTGATGGCGAAGATGATGAACCTGATGGAGACTACGAAGTTGACGAAAAGCGCAAAACTGTTGCTTTAACAGACCAAGGTATTGACAAAGTTGAAAAGATGCTAGGTCTAAAAAGTCTTTATTCGCCCGAACATATTCGTACCGTCTATCACCTTGATCAGGCATTGCGTGCACGTGCTTTGTTTAAGCGTGACAAGGATTACGTGGTTGCTAGTGACGGCGAAGTTATTATCGTAGATGAATTCACTGGCCGATTAATGAAAGGTCGACGATATAGTGAGGGTTTACACCAAGCTATAGAAGCTAAAGAGCATGTAACTGTTCGGCAAGAGTCGCAGACATTGGCGACGATATCGTTCCAGAATTACTTTAGATTATATGACAAGTTAAGTGGTATGACTGGTACAGCATTTACGGAGGCTGAAGAATTCCAACAAATTTATGGCTTAGATGTCATTCAGATTCCAACTAATCGGCCAATTCAGCGTCTTGATCACGAAGATCGTATCTTTAAGACCGAAAAAGGAAAGATTAAGGCTTTAATAGCCGAGGTTGATTTTTACCATAAACAGGGTAGGCCGGTACTAATCGGCTCTGCTAGCATAGCTAAGAACGAGATCATTAGTGACGCTTTAACAAAGGCGGGGCTTGAGCATGAGACTTTAAACGCTAAAAACAACGAACGTGAGGCGGAGATTATCGCCAAAGCTGGTCAACCGGGGGCGATCACATTAGCAACTAACATTGCCGGTCGTGGCACTGACATTATGCTAGGTGAAGGTGTAGCTAAAAAAGGTGGTTTAGTAGTAATTGGTTCAGAACGTCATGAATCGCGCCGAATTGATAACCAGCTACGTGGTCGTGGTGGTCGTCAGGGTGATCCAGGTGACACTTACTTTTATGTCTCTACTGAAGATGACTTAATGCGTATATTTCAGGGTGAACGTATTAGCGCACTAATGGATCGATTAGGCGTAGATGATGATGAAGCAATTCAGAATCGGGCTGTATCAAAAACTTTGGAAGCTGCCCAAAAACGAGTTGAAGGCTACAGTTTTGACACTAGAAAAAATGTGGTGCAATACGATAACGTGATTAATCGTCACCGTAAGGTAGTCTACTCAATTCGCCGCAAAATATTAAAGGGCGATGACCTATCTCCAGAGGTATTGCGTTTAGCTGACGCACGTATTAGAGATATTTTGTCGCATCGCGCTAAAAAAGGTGATGAAGAAGTTTTTCAAGAGTTTCAAAAAGTATTCCCATTAGATTTAGAAGAAATTAAGCGTATTGCTTTAATTAAAAACGACAAGAAGCGCTTAACATCGGCACGTAAAGCAGTGCTAAAACTTTATAGTAAACAAGAAGAAGCAATTGGCGAAGAACTTTTGCGTGGCGCTGAGCGCGAAGTCTATATGCAAGTATTAGATGTTTTGTGGATGCAGCATCTTGAAAACATGCAGCACCTTAGAGAGGGCATTCATTGGCGCGGTGTTGGCCAGCGTGATCCGCTAGTAGAATATCGTGTTGAAAGCCAAAAGCTATTTGAATCTTTACAAAGAACTTTACAAGAAGAGGTACTAGCAATAATCTTTAGTTTACGTAAAGATCAAATTAACGCTGATCAAGTTGAAGATGACGAATATGAAAGTGATCTGACTAAGGCTGCTGAATCATCTGTGGCGCACGGAGTCAACGAGGCTGGCCAACCAACTGAACAGCCAACCAGTGATGACTTTAAAGCTAGAAAGGAACTATCTAGTTCTGCGAAGAATCGTGCTCGCAAACTTGCTAGCAAGAAAAAGAAACGTGAACGACAAAATCGCAAAAAATCTCGCCGTTAATCGCAATAGCTTAGAAATCTAAAAATAGGGAAGACCCCGCCACTCAGAAGTAGCGGGGTCTATAAAGAGGCAGCTAAAAAGGTAATCTAAGATAAACGCCGTTGTTTAAATAGGCTTAACTTAATAGACTGACTCTTTATTTTTGAGACTAGCGACGTTGCTAGCTCTAGATTATTACGAGATAACGAAAGTCGCCTTCATCTCCTTTTTCGGTGCAGTGAATTGGGTTAAAGCATAGCCAGCCATCAACTTTTTGGTATTTTTGCCAATCGGGAAAGCGAATATTCATCTGCTTGACAACAACGCTTTTACGATAGGCGAATGAGTCGTTTTCTGCAAATGCAATAGAAAAGGCTGGCTTCATAAAAAGTTGATCGTTTCGAGCACTGTTTTTGCTTTCAACTATCATTAGTTTACTAAAATCGTGTAGGTCTATTATATAGTCCATTATGATAGAGTCTTTGCTGTCACGCGCATACTCTTCACGTTCGCAAACTAAAAATCTTTCTGCCTTAAACCTATTTTGTAGAGTTTCAGACATTTCTATTAAGTTTGGGTGATGATAGTTCATATTAGAACCTTTCAGCTGTAATGTACAACTACTAATAGGATTTATAGTAGTAATAAATTTATATAATATTTAATTATTTTTAGCAACCTTAAGCGAGATAAAAAGCCTGCTTATATGATGGCTAGGCAGTGTGGTACAATTTATATTAGTCGCAATTTACGGGGTGTGGCGCAGTTGGTAGCGCGCAGCGTTCGGGACGCTGAGGTCGTCCGTTCAAGTCGGATCACCCCGACCAGTGTTTGCGCTTTTAATCATCACTATAGTATAATATTAACCATAAGCGAAGAGGGATTGTAATTTAATGTTGAACTATCGGGGTGATTTAATTTCTATCAAAAAGACTTTTAGGTTAGCAGGTGTACTAAAAACCCTATCTTTTCTAACTCTAGTCCTACCATCTCTCTATATCTTACTATCTAGTCTATCTCTACCTAATCTAGTTAAAG
>CAMXZF010000036.1 GCA_947253405.1 uncultured Candidatus Saccharibacteria bacterium
AGAATTTTTATTTTTTGCTGGTAATTTACCGTGCAAAAGACCGATTTTATATTTAGGAAAAGTCTTAATAATTTTTTTATAAAGCGCGTCAACACTGATTTTAGTATTAAGCTCAGAGCCTTCTACTAAGGGCGCTATAAAATAAGCCTGTCGGCCATCAGTCAGCTCTTTTTGAATTAAATCAATTAGTCTGGGCTTTTCGTTTGGTAAAATAATTTTAGTAGTAATTGGCTTTCTTTTGCCAGGCAGCTCGGATATTGTTGAAATATCTAAGTCGCCGAATAAAGTTAGCTGCAATGATCTTGGTATGGGCGTAGCGGTCATCGATAGTAGATGCGGTAAATGCTCTAGATCAGTTTTTTTAATTAACTCTTGGCGTTGCTTGACGCCAAAGCGGTGCTGCTCGTCTATAATGGCGTAACCAAGATTTTTAAAAGTTACATCTGGCTGCAATAGCGCGTGTGTACCAATGATGATATTAATTTTTCCAGTTTTTAAATCGTCTAAAGTTTTTTGTCTTTGACTGCGGCTGGTTGAGCTAGTTAGAATATCAATGTTAACTGGATAGTTAGACATGATGTCTTTTATTGTCTTTAAATGCTGCATGGCCAAAACTTCTGTAGGCGCCATGATAGCTATTTGGTAACCGCCCAAAAAAGCTTGATAAGCTGTTATAGCAGCCACGACAGTTTTACCTGAACCGACATCTCCTTGCAATAGGCGCCCCATGGGCTTTTTAAGCATAAAGTCTTGTAAAATTTCCCAAGTTGCTCGTTTTTGATCAGCCGTCAACTTAAAGTCAAGACTATCAACAAAAGCTTTTATTTTGTCCTTATTAAATTCAATGTTGTATCCTTTTAACTTTTGGCTATCTAGGCGATTTAATTTTGCTGCTAATATTAAATTTAATAGCTCGTCAAATCCTAGGCGATATTTAGCCTCTTTAAGATCAGCAGTATTTTCAGGAAAGTGTATTTTTAGTAACGCTTCTGATCGACTAATTAGTCCCCGCTTTTTAATTATTGCATCGGGTAACGTTTCAGGCAGTAAGCTAATCAAGGGCTTAAGGTCTTTAATAATTCTGGAAATTATAGCTGGCTTTAAGTCTAACTTGCGTGGATAGATGGGTATTATTTTGCCGGAGCTTAAAATTAGGTTATTACACACTTCAAAGCTAGGGTTAGTTATTTGATAGCGCCCTCTTTTTAGGGCAAAATCACCACTAAAATAAAAAGCTGTATCTTTTTCTAGCATTTTTTGACGATAGGGCTGATTAAACCAGACGGCACGCACCTTATTATTATCGTCGGTTAGTGTGGCCGTAGTTATCTGCATATTTCGCCTGATGTAGCGAGTATTGACCGATTCAACGCGAGCTTTGATAGTAACCTTACCGGGTGAAAGATTAGAAATAGAGCTGATAGTTGAATAATCATTATAAGACCTAGGCAAATAGTTAACTATATCTTTAACGGTTTCCAGCCCAGCTAGTTGAAGTTTTTGTGCTGTTTTTTCGCCAACACCCTTAAGCTCGGATAAATTAGTTCTTAAGTTCATATGCTTGATTAGAGAGCAAAGTTTTAGCGTTCTTATTGGTGATAAGTTCTAGCCAACAAAGCAAAATATTGGTAAGCATAATAACCAAGAATATTAACATTAAGGAAAAAGAGACATTATCTATTAGGATTACCCAAGCTAAAAGAATATCGATAGTCCAAACTACTAATATTGTTACTAAACTTACTTCTAATTGATCTTTATGAAAAAAGTTGCCAATTGACTGCAAGAAGTTTCTACCCAAACTAGCTAACAGGCGCAGTAAGCCATACAAAACCATCAATGGAAATATAATCCATGAAAGTTTTATAAAAATTCCCATACTACCATATAGGTGATCAACCATCGGCATTACCCAGTTATAACTTTTGCTATCGATTGGCAGGCCTAAGCCAAACAAAGCTGGATTACTATCGGCTATATTGCGCTCTAAAAATTTATTAAATTCTAACATGTGACCACTAACCATTATCCACACTAGTGCTATCATTATAACTAAGCCTATAGCTAAAAAGATCTTATTGGCTGATGCAATTAGATTGACAATTTTTTTTGAAATGGCGCTTGCAAAATTTAGCTTAGGTTTTGCTGGTCTAGCTATTTTTTTTTGCTTAATAAAAGTCTGACGATCGACGATTTGTCGTCCGTATCTTTTTTGTGGTTGATTTTTTTCTGTCATAAAGATTAGCTAATTATTATAAATTGATTTTTCCCCTTTTTAAGCAAGGTATTAGCTTTAATGGCTGTATCAGCGTTTATTTTATCGCCATTAAGAGTGATAGCATTTTGCTCTATTAGTCTACGCGCTTCCCCGCGGCTACTAGCTACACCACTATCAACTAGGCAGTCGATTACAGTTAGATCATTTTGCAATTTGATGGCGGGGATTTCTTTAGTGAGCAGTTGAATGTCATTATTATCTAATGTATCGATTTTTGCACCACCGAAAAGCACGTCTGAGACGGCTTCGACTGAATGTAATGCATTTTTGCCGTGAACCAAGGCTGTCACTTCTTGAGCTAAGCGTTTTTGGCCGAATCTTTCTTGCGGATTGGCTTGATGACGCTTCATAATATCGGTAATTTCATCTTTACCAAGAAAAGTATAGATTTTTAGATAATCTTCTAAGCCTAAATCATCAACGTTAAACCAAAATTGATAAAACTGATAGACAGAGGTTTTTTCTTTATCTAACCAAACGGCACCAGCCTCAGATTTGCCGAACTTTTTGCCAGTAGATTTATTAATAACTAGAGGCATACCAAAAACATCTACCCGTTGATTTTCTAGTTTTCTAACCATTTGCATACCGCTAACCGAGTTGCCAAATTGATCTACACCACAAAGCTGTAAAGTAACGTTTTTGGTTCTATAAAGGTGCAAAAAGTCATAGCCTTGGATTAAGGAATAGGAAAATTCGGCGTAATTTAAGCCTTTACCACCTTCACCAATGCGCTTTTTAACAAAATCACGATCCAGTAGTTGTGACATAGAAAAGTGCCAGCCAACATCTCGCAGAAAGTCAATATATTTTATATCTTTAAACCAATCATAGTTATTAACAATTGTTATCGGTAAGTCGCCAAAAATTTGCTTAAATTGTGCCTTAAATTTATCGACACGATTGTTAATAGTTTCTATGTCAATTTTGGCGCGGGTCTCATCTTTACCGTCAGGGTCACCCCCAGCCATACCAGTAGCACCGCCAGCTAGTATAGTGGCTTTATGGCCAGCCTTAATAAAACGCATACATAAAATTAGTGCTGCCAAGTTGCCAATAGTCATACTGTCGGCGCTAGGATCGGCGCCAATATAAAAGCTTTTACCGGGTTTGTCTAATGCAGATAAATCGTCTATTGTGGTTTGCCCTACTAATCCTCGCCATACCAAATCCTCGCTGAATTTCATAACTTATATTCTAGCACAAACGACATAGTCTGTTTTATTGTGTGCTAAAATAATAACTATTAAATTACTATAGGTAGATAGATAGAAAAGAAAGCGAGGGGGGTTAAGTGCAAAATAAACGACCTAGAGGGTCTAAGCGACTAAGGGCTTCATCTAGTAAATTTACAACCTATTCAAATTTAGCCAAAAACCAAGGCAAAAGTAAGCGTGCTATCAAAAAAGATCGTAAAGCTAGAGCGCACGCCGCCTATTTGGCTACGTTGCCTAAAAATCCGGTAAAGCGCTTTTTTGCTAGACTACACCCCAAGAGATTGGCCGAGTTTTGGTTTTCAATGGATGGGTTGAAGATGCTAGGCAAGATTTTTGCTGGCTTTTTGGCGTTATTTTTAGTAATTTGTGTTATCGCTTTTTTCTATTTTCGCCATGAATTAGCTAGTTTGCAGCCTAGCGAACTGGCTAAACGTGTACAAACTACAGTTACTAAATATTACGACAGAAATGATCAGTTGCTATGGGAGGATGCTGGTTCTGGTGAATATCGGTTAGTCATTAACTCTGATCAAATAAGTAAATATATGAAAGATGCTACTGTAGCGATTGAAGACAAGAGCTTTTATCAGCACGGCGGCGTATCATTTACTGGCACTATTCGTGCTATCCTTAATAATATTTTTAGATCTGGTGGCACGCAGGGAGGTTCTACCTTAACGCAGCAGCTAGTAAAGCAGGTTTTCTTTGAAGAAGAGGCTGAAAATAGAGGAATATCAGGTATACCGCGAAAAATTAAAGAGGCAATTTTATCAATTGAAGCCGAGCGAATTTATAGTAAGGACCAGATTTTAACTATGTATTTAAACGAGTCGCCTTACGGTGGGCGTCGTAATGGTGTTGAATCAGCCGCTCAAACTTATTTTGGTAAACCAGCTAAAGATTTAGATTTAGCTGAAGCTTCTCTACTGGCCTCTATACCGCAATCACCTAGCTTATATAACCCCTATAATATTGACGGTCATGCTGCCCTATTGAAGCGACAACATGTAGTGCTCGACTATATGGTAAAACAAGGATTTGTTAGTAGTCACGAAGCGGCTGAAGCCAAAAAAGCTGCCGTGTTAGATAGAGTTAAGCCACTTGAAAATCAGCTTTCTGGCGCTAAAGCACCGCACTTTATCCAAATGGTTAAAGACAATTTAACTAATCGACTAGGCTCAAAGATTATGGGTCAAGGTGGTCTAACTATCAAAACCACCCTAGATATCAGGGTGCAAGAAGCGCTTGAAGGCGAAATGGACGCACTATTTAACGGACGCTTTTCTTACCTACCAAGATCTTTTGGCTTTGATAATGCTTCGTTTACGATGGTAGATAACCAAACCGGTCAAATTTTAGGAGTCATTGGTAGCCGTAGTTACAATCACCCTGATTATGGTGCAGTTAATTCGGCTACATCTTTTATACAGCCTGGGTCATCGGTTAAGCCATTAGTATATGCAGCCTTGATCAATAATCAGGACAACCCGAACGGAACTTTTGGCGCGGGCTCGATTATCCCCGATACGCCAATTCCACAAAGTATCTACAAGACTTCTGATGGCACTTCAGTTAACAACGCTGACCGATCCTTTAGGGGTAACATACCTATCAGGCAATCGCTAGGTGGATCTCGTAACGTACCTGCCATTAAAGCTATGTCGCTTAATGGTGTAGAGCCGACAATTAACTTTATTCGTGAATCAGGCGATAAAAGCTATTGTACTGATGGGTCAGATAAAAATGCCGGCCTATCATCGGCCCTAGGTAGTTGTGGTGCTAAACAGATAGAACATGCCAATGCTTTTGCTACGCTTGCTAGAGGTGGTATTTACAAGCCAGTCAGCGATGTTATAGAGGTAAAGAACTCACAAAAAGAAACTTTGTATGCTTGGAAAGACAGCAACAATCGCGTTATGGACGAGCAGACTAGCTACATCATATCGGACATATTAACTGACGATAGCGCTAGACAAGCTACTTTTGGCTGGCGACCGAGCGGGTTTTATGTGCCTGGCATTAAAACTGCCACTAAAACTGGTACTAGCAATATTGGCGCTTATAGTAAAGACCTATGGATGATGAGCTATACACCAAAGGCAACTTTAGCAGTTTGGGCGGGCAATCATGTACCGGCAGCATTGCGCGGTGGCGATGGTATGCAACTGGGGCCAGTTGTGTCAAGTATTACGTCTAACATATATAACAATATCTTTAGAAAAGATGGTAGCTGGAAGCCGGGCGATTGGTTTAAGCGACCAAATGGCATTCAGAATTTAAGAATAAACGGCTACAACGACATCTACCCATCTTGGTTTAACAAGAATAAAAAGACTAGCGAAGTCGTTAAAATGGTGTTTGATAAATCTAGTAAAAAACTAGCTACCAACTGTACGCCGGACGCTGCTAAGGAAACTTTGGACGCAATCAAAACAATAGATCCAGTTACTAAAACTTCAACCCTTACCCCGCCACAAGGTTATAGTGTTAACGCCTATGATGATTATCATAGTTGTGGCGACAGTCGACCGTTTGTTTCAGTTATAACTTCAACACCACTTGGTGGCGGTAAGTATACTATTTCAGTAATTGCCAAGTCTGGCACACACCCTATTACAGGAGCCTCTATTAGTGTGGGCGGTAGCACGTATGATGCACACGCTTCTAATGGTGCTTTTGAAATAACCGTAGCAGGAATTAGTGGCGATCAAAGCGTTTCGGCAGTTGTCACCGACGAGGGCTACTATACTGGCGAATTAACGCAAACTATAAAATTTGGCGATAAAAACACGGCAAAAGATGAGGATAAAAAACCTAAAAATTAATAAACAATAGGAGGTCAGTTTATTTTAAAAAAACCAATCAATCATAACAAAATAGAAACAAGACTAACCCTAAAAAATAATCCAGCCATGCTATCTTTGTTAGTTTTAGCGGTAGTGTCTTTAATAATGTTTTTCTTTCCACCAATTTATTATAAAAGTCTTGAGGGTATTGCAATAAATTTAATCAGGCTAGTTATAATCTCCTTAACATCAATTTTAGCTATTAAGCTAATTGGTCAAAGAAAGCTGGGCGATGAATACAGGGCTTTAGATTCTAAAAGTTACAGTAGACTAAAGATATTAGTTTTTCTAATTCCCTGCCTGGTTTTAGTTATCTCACTTTTGCAGGTATTTTTTCCCGAAGTTGCGGCTAACTTTATTC
>CAMXZF010000037.1 GCA_947253405.1 uncultured Candidatus Saccharibacteria bacterium
CAGACGGCATTACGGCACCACTCGCGCTCGATGATGACATAACCTGCAAAACACCGTCGCCACCAGCTGCAGCCATCTGCTTATCAATATAGTTATTAACACCCGAGCTAATACTAGTGGTGATAGCAACAGTAAAAGCGCCTACAAAAATTGCTAGTACCGTTAAAAACGTTCGTGACTTGTTGTGCCACAAATTGGCATTCGCCATCTTTATCATGTCAGATAGTCGCATTATTTTGCTCCTTTTGCTGCTTTATTAGATTTAGTATCGTCAATAATTTGGCCATCTTTTAGCCTGATTTGTCGATCACACTGACTAGCTAGATCTTCATCGTGAGTGACAATGATCAAAGTTATACCTTTTTTTCTATTTAAATCAAACAACATGTCGCTAACAATTTTTCCCGTTACTGAATCAAGGTTACCAGTAGGCTCATCAGCTATAATTGTTTTTGGACTATTAGATATGGCTCGAGCAATACAAACACGCTGTTTCTGACCGCCAGATAAATCACTAGCCTTTGACTTAACTTTGTCAGCTAGATCAACTAGCTCCAAAGCTTTAAGGGCACGCTTTTTTCTAGACTTAGGCTTAATGCCAGCTACTACCATAGGTAACATAACATTATTCAACACGCTATCGCGTGGGTTCATAAAAAATTGCTGGAAAATAAAACCAAAATAACTATTGCGCAACTTATTAAGTTTTTTAGTGGTTAATTTGGTAGCGTCAACTCCACCTATAAAAACTTGTCCTTTAGTTGGTCGATCTAATAAAGCTAAGTTATGCACTAGAGTTGATTTGCCCGAGCCACTTTTACCGATAATTGCTAGTGACTCACCAGAGTAAATATCTAAATTAATATCATCAAGTGCTTTAACTGCTAAATCTTTTTTACCGTAAACCTTAGTGACATTTTTTAATGATATGGCTACTTGTTTCATATAAATAAAAGTCCTTAAATTAAGTTTAACTAGTAACTATTATACACTCTAAAAACAAGTGACCTAAAAAAGTTAGCCCCTCTTGGTCGAAACCAAGAGGGGCGTTAGAGCGAGTGATAAGAGTTAGTTAGAGCGATTTGATTCAACGACAGGTGATTGACCTTTAGCTGTATCATCAGCAACTTTTTCTTTATCACCTTGACCATAGCTAACACCATGACCATAGCTAAGAAGCCCACTGAGCCGTTCTGCACCGGATCCATCCAGCGGTTTTCTCACAGATATTTTCTTGAGATTACTTTTTTTTAAACCAATGGCTCTTCTTGACTTAACAGATAATCGATTGATTAATCGCTCTATTGCAGGTGCTTCTTTTTTGGGATTATCAGCGTTAGGCAAAGCTTTTCTCGCTTGCTTGTGCGCATCCAATCCGCCCAAATTAGCTGCTACCATAACCAATATTGCACTAATACTCATTAGTATAAAGGGAATGTCAGTAAAAACATTGCGTCCACTACCTATATCACTAAAATCACTAATAATTAAATTAGTAATAAATATAATAAACAATATAGCAGTCAACGTCGACATCTTGATAATAGCATGACGCCTAAATTTCTCTAGCCTCCTTGTAAGATCAAGCCCTCTTACCACAAAAATAAGAGCGGCAACCATAAGAAATGAAGCGGACATTAGCCTAAGCGCACCATAATCGACCATGATTTTTCTCCTTCACTCGATCGAATAGTTTTTAAAGAACACAATTAGTAAATAAAGTTTAAGCTTTATACTAAATGTGTCTGTATTGTACAACTTTTTACTATTTTTGTCAATGCTAAAACCCTCGTCCACTCAACTTTATCTTTATGCTAAAATTAAGCCATGCGAAGCTTCTTTTTTTACGACCTAGAAACCTCCGGCTTTAATAAGTCTGCTGATCGTATTATGCAATTTGCGGGACAAAGAACAGATGAGAACCTAAAACCAATAGGCGAGCCAATTAATCTGTTAGTCAAGCTGTCTGACGATATCTTACCGTCACCCGGGGCTATTATGGTGACAAAAATTACCCCACAAGAAACTTTACGTGATGGCATTACTGAGCCAGAATTTTGCCGTTTTTTCATAGAAGAGGTGACCAAACCAAACACGATTATATTAGGCTACAATAGTGTGCGCTTTGATGATGAGTTTATTCGCCATACTCTTTGGCGAAATTTTCGTGATCCTTATGCTTGGTCATATTCTGATAACTGCAGTCGCTGGGATATGCTTGATGTCACCCGTATGGTGCGAGCGCTAAGGCCAGACGGAATTAATTGGCCAAATAAGCGCGTGCTCGACAAGAAAACCGGCCAAGAAAAAACTATCGGCACAGTTAATCTAGTAGATATGTCTAATAGCAATGGCTTTACTAACAAGCACGCCCATGATGCTTTGGCTGATGTTTTTGCTCTTATTGACCTAACTAAATTAATCAAAGCTAAACAGCCCAAAATGTGGCGCTATCTATTAAAAATTAGAAATAAAAGCGAAATCCTAAAAATAATCAAGCCTGGCACTCTAGAGCCCTTTGTTTATACCTCTGGGCGATATCCATCAGATAACGAAAAAACTACTATCGCCACTATCATTGGACATGGGAAACTAAGTACCAAATTTTTAGCTTGGGATTTACGCTATTCAGTCGAAGAGTTTTCCGATATAGCTGACAAAGATTTAGCTAAAAGCTTGCCTTTTAATCGCACGCCGTCTCAGTCTGATGATGCTAAAATACTGCCAATTAAAGAAATTGCTATTAATCGCTGTCCTGCCGTTGCGCCTATTGGGGTGGTCGATAAGCCATCAGAAAAACGTCTACATATTAACCTAGCGCAAATACAAGCTAACTTAAAAAGCTTAAAAGATAATGCTAAATTTATTAAAAAAGTCATTAAAGCTTATTGCGATCAACCAGAGTTCCAAAAAGAAACCAGCGATGTTGAAGCTCAGTTATATGACAGTTTTACGCCAGATAGCGATAAAAATAAAATTCGTCTTGTGGCGGGTGCTAAGCCAAATGAGCTAGCCGATCTGCAACCGGAATTCCATGATGATAGGTTAAGTGAGTTGCTTTTACGCTATAAAGCGCGAAACTACCCCCAAAGCTTAAGCGCAGACGAGCAAACTAGCTGGGAAAAATATCGCACTAATAAATTAAGGCGTGAATTACCAAATTATCTAGAGGCTTTAACTGAAGCGCAAAAAGCAGGTGCAGACGAATTTTTATTGCAAGAGCTACAATTATGGGCAGAATCAATTATGCCCTTTGATATAGAAGGGTAGTCGTTTTTATTAGTTATAACTTATAATAGTTAATGAAGTAACTTCAAAAAGGAACAAAAACTATGGGAATATTTGATTTATTTAGACAAAAGAAAAAGCAGGCTGGCGATTTTAGCGATATTAGCTCTAACGAAAAACTAATGCAGCTATACCAAGAAGGCGTGTTGGCGCCGCTATACTTAATGCCGATAAAATTTGGCGGCAACGATTCTACTATAAATAAATTATTTGTTCCGCCCGTGGTCGTAGGCTTAAAAAATGAATGCGACAATATAATAGAGAACCTTTTAGACCAGGAAAAAGTAGATGCCTACAAGTGTACACCTGAATACAAAAATAATAGCTTGGTTCCATCAAAGATCACAGTATCTGCTACTAAGGGGACAGAAGAGGTCTTTACGCAAACCATAAATATTTGGTAAGGCATATTTTACGTAATTTAATTAACTACCATAAAAGTTAGTTTAATAATATGTACTAAAAACTTGCAATAACCGTAAAATCACCCCGGTAAAATAAATTGACATAACAGCTATAAAGTTTTATAATAAGAAAAGTGTCAGAAAGCTATATTAAGATTGTCGGCGCGCGGGAACATAATTTAAAAAACATAAATCTAGATATACCCCGCGAAAAATTAGTCGTAATTACTGGTTTAAGTGGATCCGGTAAGTCATCGCTTGCCTTTGATACTATCTATGCTGAGGGGCAACGACGCTATGTTGAATCGCTGTCGTCATATGCTAGACAGTTCTTAGGCCAAATGGAAAAGCCCGATGTTGATAAAATTGAAGGCTTAAGTCCAGCTATCTCAATTGACCAAAAGTCGACAAGTCGCAACCCGCGCTCTACTGTAGCAACAGTTACTGAAATTTATGATTATCTGCGATTATTATTTGCTCGCCTAGGAACACCACATTGTCCAGTTTGCGGCAAATCAGTACGTCGTCGTACAACGCAATCAATTATAGATGATATTATGCAACTCAAAAGGCGCCGCCTATATATTTGCGCCCCCATCGCTAAGAAGAAAAAAGGTGAGTTTGCACACATTCCCGCCCAATATATGCCTCGCGGTTATGCTCGTGCTAGAGTAGATGGCATAACCTATGCCCTAGATGAGTGGCCCGATATAGATAGAAAGCTAAAACACGATATTGAGTTAGTAGTAGATCGACTAGTTATAACCGACGATGAAATATCGCGCATTAGTAATAGTGTTGAACAAGCACTTTTGATTGGCAATGGAATAGTAGAAGTTATCGATGCTGATAATAAAAAAGTTATTACCTACTCAAAGCGTTACGCCTGCAATGATCATCCTAATGAAGCTATCCCCGAGCTAGAGCCACGACTTTTTTCTTTTAACGCCCCCTTTGGTGCTTGTCGTAACTGTAGTGGTCTGGGTAGCAAAATGGAAATCGATCCCGATTTAACCTTGAATCAAAACCTAACTATCATGGAAGGCGCAATACGACCTTTCAATCGATCTTCTATAGAAAAATCTTGGCGAATCCGACGATTAAGGGCGGTGAGTGAACGCCACAATTTTAGTCTTCGCCAACCAATAAGTCAGCTAAGCGAAGAAGCTAAAAAGATCTTGCTTTACGGAACTGGTGATGAAAAATATCAAATTGCCCTAAATGATGGTCGCAAATTCCAAACCACCTATGAGGGTATCGTGCCTAGTCTAGAACGTCGCTGGGCAGAAACTGACAGTGATTTTATCCGTAAAGATATCGAGCGTTTTATGCGCGAAAGAGAATGTACAGCATGTCATGGCGCCCGCCTAAACCCTGTAGTGCAAGCAATAACCGTACACGATATCTCTATTGTTGATATCTGCAATCTTTCCATTGATGATGCTATCGATGTTTTTAATAACATTAAATGGAGCGACAAAGAAAGACTAATCGGTCATCAAATTCTAAAAGAGATTAACGCTCGCTTGTATTTTATGAAAGATGTTGGCTTGAACTATCTTGAACTTGGACGAGCGGCTAACACCCTATCGGGTGGGGAAGCACAAAGAATCCGATTAGCTACACAGATCGGCAGTGGCTTACGCGGTGTGCTCTACGTTTTAGATGAGCCTAGCATTGGACTTCATCAACGTGATAATGATCGGCTAATTGCCACTCTTAAGCGTTTGCGCGACTTAGGTAACACCGTTATAGTAGTTGAACACGATGAAGATACTATAAAATCAGCTGATTATCTGGTTGATGTTGGTCCTGGAGCTGGAAAAAATGGTGGCGAGATTATCGCTGTAGGTACACCCAAAGAAGTTGCCTCTAACCCAAAGTCACTAACTGGAAAATTTTTATCTAAAAAAGAAGTTATCAAAGTGCCAAAAAAGCGCCGGCCAATCAATCAAGCAAAAAAACTCATTGTTCGTGGAGCTAGAGAACACAATTTAAAAAATATTGATGTAGCTTTTCCTTTAGGTGTTCTTAATGTAGTAAGCGGCGTCAGTGGTTCAGGTAAATCAACCCTAGTTAACGATATAATTAGTAAAGAACTCGCCAGTAGACTAAACCACGCCCAAACTGTCAGTGGGGCGCATAATCGAATCGACGGTATCGAAAACCTCGACAAGGTTATCGTTATAGATCAAAGCCCTATTGGGCGCACCCCTCGATCTAATCCTGCTACATATACTGGTATATTTACTAAAATACGCGAATTATTTGCCGAAACACCTGAGGCCAACATTAGAGGGTATAAGGCTGGTCGCTTTAGCTTTAATGTAAAGGGTGGCCGTTGCGAAAATTGCCAAGGCGATGGTGTAATAAAAATTGAAATGCACTTTTTACCAGATGTTTTTGTAACGTGTGAGGAGTGTAATGGAGCTAGATATAATAAAGAGGCGTTAGAAATTAAGTGGCATGGCAAGAATATTAGCGATATTCTAAATATGACAGTTGACCAGGCAGCTGAATTATTTAAATCTATACCCGCAATTAGTAACAAACTAAATACTTTATGTGATGTTGGTTTGGGCTATATCAAACTTGGTCAGCCAGCTACCACTTTTAGTGGCGGGGAAGCACAAAGAATCAAGCTTGCAACCGAGCTAAGTCGTCGCTCTAGCGGCAAAACGCTCTATATTTTAGATGAACCCACTACTGGGCTACATTCGGCTGATGTTAGAAA
>CAMXZF010000038.1 GCA_947253405.1 uncultured Candidatus Saccharibacteria bacterium
ATAAATATATTACTAACGACAACACTAAGATAACTAACTATCCTACTATCCTAAATATTGAAGCTCATAGTGGCGTAGGCTATCTAGCAACCGTTAGTACTAATAAAGATCATTCTAATCTAACTAGAGAAAAAACTAACCCTAATGATCAAGATAACCAAGTCATTAACCCCATAGAAGCTAACTATAGTGAACAAGACATAATGCATGGTTTTTTTAGAGTAAATGTTCTCGATCCAGAAATCGAACAAAAAGATGGTTCTGCATTAACCAATAATACTTGGGGTTTTCTACCAATAAATGCATGCTATCTTAATATATCGACAGGCAATAGTGCTCCTTGTAGTGATGTCCCAGCAGATTATAGGATTTTTCAATCCGCTCGCTTCTATAAGGTCCCAACTAAAGATAGCCCTGTCACCCTAAAAGATACTACTGCTGAACTGGGTAAAGATAAATCAAAGTCATGGTATATCTACTATGGCGCTAAACTATCTAACTCTCTACCAGCTGGCACTTACTCTACTAACGTTGTCTATACCGTAACACCTAAACTACCACCAATTGATCCACCAACTATCTCTAAAGTTATTAATGACACCCACTATACTACTAAGTCAGACCTAACTGCTATAGAAGGTACTAACCTTAAAACAGCTACTTCAGTCTTCATTGACTTTAATAAAGATGGTAAAGCCGATAGTAATGAATTAGCTACTAACCTAAAGACTTATCCTAATACAGCTAAAGAAGATACGGTTATCTCCTTTAATTCGCCGATCACTAACAATACTGGCATCTACGATGTCTATGTCACTACCATGGGCGGTATAGCTAAACTAGACCAGTCTTACATCGTCTCTAAATTCACCTTATGCCGTTCCGGAGATACTAATAATTCTTGTATCGTTGATCTTGACGAAACTATGATCCCAGTTAAATATACCGGTAACACCAACGCCCCTAAATGGGAATCATTAACTAACGATCAAGCTGGTATAAATAGCAACCTATCAGATCATGGTAGTGGTGAATGGTATGACTACAACAACAAGAAGTGGGCTAATGCTGTAACCGTTAAATATCCTAATAAGTATAGAGACCAAAATAAAGTAATCGATGAAAACGATGTCCTAGGCTACTTTGTCTATATACCACGCTATAGCTATGAAGTCATGCGTCCTAACGCAACCGATAAGGTAGTAACTGACGATGACTATAAACTGCCAGACAACAACCTCATTAAGCACCCTGGCTTCATGATTAACTTTGAAAACAAATACTATCCTTTCAAAACCCCAGGTGATTCAACTAGCTGTTCTTCTATCTCAGGCTCTACTTTAACTACCAAAGACTATAGAACTAAATGTGCTAAAGACCTAGGTTACTCTAGACTAAATCCAGAAAACGATAGTACAAAAACCAATAAAACCACCTGGGCCACTCATCCAGCCTTTAGATGGCAATATACCAAAGCCATTAATGGCATCGATAAGAACCATGAACTAAACGGCTTCTGGGTCGGTAAATATGAAACTACTGGCTCAACTACAGCTCCTACAGTTAAGCCTAATAGTAAGCATATTGGTGCAATGCCGAATGGGTTAGCTAGATATTATAGCATCGCTAAATCTTTGGGACGAAAGGATGTTTATAATTCGTATGGTGACAATACTGCTACTAGGCAGAATAGCCACAACTTATCCTACTATTCCTCTCATATGCTCAAAAACACTGAATGGGGTGCCATTACCTATCTATCTGCCTCTACCTATGGTGCTGGTTTAAACAATGTCAAAATTAATGGCAGCAGCAGTAGAGGTAAAGATGGCAACAACTTGGGTAGCTATGGAGTCACTGGTTGTGGTCCTCAATCTGAAACTAGTACTAGCTACTATGACGGTTGCAATGCCTACAACACTAACTTAGGTCAACTGGCCTCTACTACCAACAACCCAACCGGCATTTATGATATGGCCGCTGGAGCTTACGAATATGTCGCAGCTAACTTGACTAATAGCTCTATTCAAGCACAAACAGCATCAGGTAATTATGCTAACTTTGTTAATTATGCTAGACAACCCTATGTTGACCTGTATAAAACTACTAAGGCAGGTGGTAAGTTTTCTGCCAAACCCGCTTGGTCTAATGATAGTGGAGAGTGGTATTATAACAATGATGTCTGTACTTGGGATACTTGTGGCGGTCAGGCTTTGCATGAGACTAAGCGTGTACAAAGTGTAGATAAGGCAAATATCTCTTGGGGTGGTATTAGTGGTGGTTTGCTTAATTATGAAAGTCGCTGGATGGGCCGTGGTGGCTATCATGCATACGGCTCTACTTCGGGCTTATTTAGCTCGTATAGTGATACTGGCGGTGCAAGTAATGGTCACGCTTTTCGCACCGCCATATCACCTAGTTTTTAAGCGCTTGCTAATTTAGCTAGCAAAGCAATTAAATTATCGTCAACTTGCTTTATGGTTGACATTAGACAGATTAGCGGTACTACCTAGCGGTTTTTTATGATATAATTTTTATGGCTATTTTGGGTCGTCGCCAAGTGGTAAGGCACTAGGTTTTGGTCCTAGCATTCGGGGGTTCGAATCCCTCCGACCCAGCCATATTGAACCATTTGCGCGCGAAAGCACACTTGCAAATGGCTTTTTCTTTTTTAGCTTCTTATTGAAAGTTTTAGTATTTACTAATATATTTAATGAGTGGGGGTTAAGATGAAAAATTTTTGGTCTTATGATGCGAATGATATTTTAAATAGCCTAAATACACGTACTAAAGGCCTCTCTAGCCAAGAGGCAAAGGATAGGATCGATAAACTAGGTGAAAATATTTTTGAAGACAAGAAATCGGCTTCAAAATTTATGATTTTCATTAGTCAATTTAAGAATCCTATTACTATGATTCTTATTTTTGCCGCCTTTCTGTCTATTTTTTTACACGACTATTCCGATGGGGTAATTATTTTGACTATCATTATGATTTCTGCCCTTTTGAGCTATAGGAATGAAAGCAAGGCTAGTGATGCGGTTAGGAAGCTGCTGTCTACCGTAAGTGTTACATCGGCGGTTCTAAGGGATGGCAAATTTCAAGAGATAAACAACTCTAAGCTGACTGTCGGTGATATTATTAGCGTAAATACTGGGGACATGATACCTGCAGACTGCTTGCTTTTAGAGTCAAATTCACTAGAAATGGATGAATCTAGCTTGACGGGTGAAACTTTTCCGGTTGAGAAGATACCTGGAAAAGTTCCCTCTAGCACAGTTCTTTCCAAAATAAAGAACTCTCTATGGATGGGGACTCATGTTGTAAGTGGTTCAGGCAAGGCTGTGATTGTTAATCTTGCCAAAGATTCTGAGTTTGGAAAGATTACTTCTGCTCTTAGTAGTAAAGATCTAGATACGGATTTTGAAAAGGGGATAAAGAATTTTGGAAATTTGATCCTCCATGTGACGACGGTTCTAATTGGTCTTATTTTTATTTTTAATATTGTTTTAGATAAACCCTTTTTAGAATCATTTATGTTTGCCTTGGCACTCTCAGTAGGACTTACTCCTCAGATGCTTCCGGTAATTATCAGCGTGAATTTATCTAAAGGGGCTAAGAGGATGTCGAAGCAGGGCGTAATCGTAAAGAAGCTAAATTCCATTGAAAATTTCGGCTCGATGACGATTATGTGCTCGGACAAAACGGGAACTATCACAGAGGGAAAAATAAAACTTAATTCCGCTATTAACTTTAAAGGTGAGAAATCAGAAACTTTAAGGACTTTAGCTGCAATTAATTCCTATTTTCAAGAGGGCTATAAAAACCCGATAGACCAAGCTATTTTAAAAGACTGTAAGAAAAAATTTTCTGGATATAAAAAATTATTTGAAATTCCCTATTCTTTTGAAAATAAACTTTTAAGTGTAGCCGTAAAGACTGATAGTGAGTTTTCAAATAAGAATATGATGATTACTAAAGGTGCACTAGAAAACATAATCGAAGTGTGCGACAGGTATGAAAAGTCGGATAAAAGTACAGGCAATCTAAACGAAGTTAAAGCTGAGATTTTGAGCTTATTTAACAGCTACTCCAGTAAAGGTTTTAGAGTGCTTGGGTTGGCGTATAAAAATATTGCAGGCATAGATTTTGAGAATGAAAAAGCAGAAGGCTTAGTCTTTAAAGGACTACTTGTGTTCGTGGACCCGCTTAAAGACAATATCAAAGATGTGATTAAACAGATGAATAATCTTGGTGTTTCGCTTAAAATGATTACCGGAGATAATCGTTTGATTGCCAAGAACGTTGGTAGTCAAATTGGCCTTGATCCCGACAAAATAATTGTTGGAGAAGAGTTGAATTCACATTCAATAAGCCAGCTTGGCAAGAAGGTATCAAATATAGATATTTTCGCAGAAATAAGTCCAAATCAAAAAGAAAAAATAATCCTAGCTTATAAACAAAGGGGCGAAATTGTCGGATATATGGGCGACGGTATTAACGATTCACCGGCGATAAAAGCAGCAGATGTCGGGATTTCAGTAAATACTGCAGCGGATACTGCTAAGGATGCAGCGTCAATTGTCTTACTTAAAAATAGTTTGAAAGTTTTAGTTTCGGGTATAAAAGAGGGTAGAAGAACTTTTATCAACACATTGAAGTATATTTTTGTAGCAACCAGTGCAAATTTTGGCAATATGTTTTCTATGGCGGGGGCAAGTGTATTTCTAAAATTCCTTCCTTTACTACCAAAACAGATCTTACTAACAAACCTATTAACCGATCTACCATCTCTTCAGATCGCGTCTGACTCGGTGGATGAAGACTGGTTAAAAAAACCGGTTAAATGGGATATGAAATTTATAAAAAGATTCATGATTATATTTGGGATAACATCGTCGGTGTTCGACTATATTACTTTTGTGGTGCTGCTACTAGTATTTAATGCTGATGAAAAATTCTTCCAAACAGGCTGGATGTTAGAATCTGTTATATCTGCGGTGATGGTTATGTTAGTAGTTAGAACGGCCAGACCATTTTTAAAGAGCAAACCGAGCAAAAAACT
>CAMXZF010000039.1 GCA_947253405.1 uncultured Candidatus Saccharibacteria bacterium
CACCGGTGGCGAATCGTCGGCAGCGTCAGATGTGTATAAGAGACAGCCAAAAAAGCCCTCGAATTACTAGAGATTGACCGCCTAGGCTTAGATCCAGGTGACCGCAAAATGCTTTCGGCAATTTGGACTAATTACAAAGATAACCCTGTTGGTCTAAACACTATTGCCGCCCTTACTGGTGACGAAACTTCAACCATAGAAGATTTTTATGAACCCTATCTTTTACAAATTGGCTTTATTGAACGCACCCCAAGAGGTCGAAAAATTACCAAAAAAGCTATCGAACACATTAAACAATATCAATAGACTAACAGTTATCCGGCTATAGCCCTAATTTATGGTAAAATGATCTTATGAATAACGGCAACAATAAAGTGCTGTCACCAAGAGAGCAAGCAGATCACGAGCGCAGTGTCCACGATTACCCTGACATCAACTTTTCACCTAAAGAGTATGTCATCATTGATGTTGAGCGTTCTTATTTTTGCCTAATGGCCATTTGGATTATGGCGCTGCTAATGTTTTTAGCTATCGCTGCCACTATTATAATCATAGATCTGACTTCGCCTTTAAGAATGAGCTTAGAGCTTCTAATTTGTCTACTTTGCGGCGCCGTTATTGTACCCCTGCTTTACGGTTTTATTGGAAGCTATATTTATAAAAATAATTGCTTTATTATTACTAATGAACGCGTATTTGCCTACATTCAATTGAGCCTTTTTTCGCGCCAAACTCAAACTATTGAACTAGATCGTATCGAAGACTGCAGCTATAGTCAAAACAACGTTTTGCAAATGATGTTTAATTATGGCACCATTCGATTAAGTACTATCGGAGATGAGCAAACTTATATATTTACCTGCGTACACAACCCATCGGAACAATTTAAGGTAGTTAATAAAGTCGTGCAATCTGTAAGCAATAGCTACAGAATCCGAAATAATCGCTAATCTTTCAGTGAAAGCTTAAATTATTTTTTGGGTGAATTCTTGTGATAATCGCCTTCTTTTTCAAGACTGGCGGTCAACTTAAATTCCTTACACTTGCCATCATTAGTGCAGTTTTCGGCTTGATAAAAATATTCGCAATCACCATCTATAGCCTGCTTATTATCAATGTTAGTATAGGTGCATTGATCACCATTTAAAGTATAACCAGAAGGATCTGTAAATATAGCCGGATCAACTGACTTTAAATTGTCGCGACTTATTGTTATAGGATAATAATTGTGTGTTTTATAAAAATCCTCGGTTAAAGCATAGTACATTGAATTAATTGTGGCTTTTCTGATTTGATCACGGCTAGAAGCCTCAACATCGTTACGTTGAATTACAAAAAAGACCGCCAAAGTTACTAGCACTAAAAACGCTAATATTAATTCTATTAAGGTAAAACCGCTATCAGATTTAGTTATATTATTTTCTTCTATCATTTTATCTAACATTTTATCACAACCCTAAATTTAGAGAGTAGACTTTAATTACGTCTGCCAAACAAAAATTCTAACCATTGATCGATATTTGATTTAGCTGGCAATTTGTTAACACTAACCGATCTATGCTCTGGCTCGGAATTATATTTGGGCAAGATAACTAAATGTTCACCCGCAAAAGCTTTACCTAAAAGTGAATGGGCTGACAACGATAAGTATTCGTCTGTCTGATAGTAAGCTTGTGCTAACTTTAAGTTTTCATTTTGTAACTCTATTACCTGATTGTCAAGTTTAGCCTGCTCAATTTGACGCTCTAAAGTATAGTTGTGATTTAAAGAATTAATAGTAGCGCCGATCCAGCCAAATGATACCACTAAGATAACTCCTACCACTAAATTTTCCATCTTCCAGACGGATTTTATTTTAATCTTTATTTTATCAAACACTATTATTATTATAGCATGCAGATATGTTATAATGATCAAGTAATTGCGGGGCGTAGCTCAGTGGTCAGAGCAGTCGGCTCATAACCGATTGGTCGCTGGTTCAAACCCAGCCGCCCCGACCAAATAGGTTTTAAATTTATACTGAAAGCCCTATTAATCGTCAAAAGACCGCAATAGGTTTTCAGTTTTTTCTAATTTTTGGCGCTTCTCTTCTAATTCTCTCGTAACAAAACTCGTATCTACACCGCAATCGTCATATTTATCAAACTTATCTTCAAGTTTTGTAATTTCACTTTCTAAAGAACTTTTTTGTGATAATAAGTCACGCTTTTCAGGATTTTGCTCAACACACTCTTCAGCTTTTTTGCTATTTTTACTAGCTAATCGCTTTTTTCTGAAATCAACAATTGCACCAACAGCCCAATATTCTAGGCCTGGTAATTCTGGCTGATAATTTTCGACTGAGCAACCCCAATCAACTGGTAGACAATCCTGATAATAATGGTTCTCAGTGTTATTGGTGTTATTATTTTGCTTAATATGGTTTCCCTCTCTGCGTTTTTCCATAATTAAAACTATACCATATTATTTATATTTAGTCAATAAGCTAAAGTTTAACGTCTGGGTAAATCTTGCGTGTTACTTGATCGATTTCATGACGCATCGTAGGAAATGGTACACCTTCACGGGCAGTTACACCCTCTAGCATCCAAAAAACGCGCTCGGAATAGCCCCAGCCACAAGTTGGCGGCATGCCATATTCCAGCATTTCTACATAATCTATATCAAGCATCATTGCCTCTAAGTCACCCAACTGACGCATTGCTTGCTGTTCCATAAATCGTTCCAGCTGATCAATTGGATCGTTTAATTCTGAAAAGCCATTACCCAATTCAGAGCCGGCAATAACTGGCTGAAAACGTTGTGTACTGACATTATCATTATTGCTTTTACTAAGTGGCGAAATAAATTTGGGCGTATTTACTAGCCACACTGGTCCAGCCACATTCTTGCGTATCGATTTCCATAATTTATCGATACCACGAGCAACATTATTTGCCCCGGCTATATCAATTTTATGAGCAGTTAAGGCTGACTTAACTTCATCTATACTAGTATTATAAACATCTATATTAAAATGTTTTTTAATCACTTCTGCGTAATCCCAGACTTCCCACTCACCACTTAAGTCAACCTTAAATTCACCTAGGTCAAACTGCAAGGTTCCAAAAGTTTTTTCCGCCACATACTTATACATTTTCTCCATAAAATGCATGCCGTCACGCCAATCCCAATAAGCAGCATACCATTCCATAGCTATATGTTCAGGTAAATGTTCGTCATCAATGCCTTCATTACGAAAACGCGGACCAATATCAAAAACCCTTTCAAAACCAGATCCAATTAAGCGCTTTAGCGGTAGCTCATGACTGATTCTTAAATATAAATCCTGATTTAATGATTCCATGTGTGTAGAGAAAGCCTTAGCATCAGCGCCGCCTGTAGTGTGTTCTAAAACTGGAATATTTACTTCCACGAAACCATTTTTTAAAAGAAAATCACGCGTTGCTTGCCAAAATTTAGAGCGCCTTTCAAAGCGTTCTCTAACTTCTGGATTTACATTCATATCAATATAACGTCGACGCAAACGCTCTTCTTTATTAGTAAAACCCTGACGATCAGGCATAGGCCGAAGTGATTTTGTTAAAATCCGCAAGACTTTTACATCTAAAGAAATCTCACCCGTTTTGGTTTTAATGACTTCGCCTGTCGCCTCAATAAAATCACCTATATCAAGTAGGTTTAGCTCTTTTATGCCTATCTGAGAATTAGCTGGCTTTAGAGGCTCAACTTCACCTGATCGTAAGAATAGCTGCACTTGATTAGAGATATCGCGCACCACAATAAAAGCAATTTTGCCAAATTTACGAATAGAAACAATTCGGCCAGCCACTGTCTGCGTTGTGCCTTCTAGTTTATCAAAATCATTTATAACGCTATTCGCCATAACTGTACGATTGGTGTTAGCTGGGTATGGATTTACCCCTAATGATTTTAGGGTTTCAAGTTTTTTAATACGCTCGTTACGAAAATCTGCTAATGTTGCCATATCTAGTGGTTTATTATATCACGTAAAATTAATGCCCCTGCTCTAATTGAGCAGGGGCGAATTGGTTTAACTGATTATCTCTGCTTTTGCCTTGTGTGCATTTTTTAGTCTATCTAACCAGGCCTCAAATGAAGCATGGTAATCTGGATATTCAAATGTACGAAGCATCCAAGTTTTTTGACTATGCATATCCGGTATAACATCGTTATAAACAACAACAATGCGATCAATACCTTTTTCGTCGGCAAGTTTTACTATATCGTTAAATCTATCAAGAGAAACAACCTCAATACCTGGAAGAATCTCCTTAAAAGTCGTCACCTCAACTAAATCGCTAACTCTAGGTATATTAAAGTTAACTGGATAAGCTAGGGTGTTACATTCTATATTAATTGCTATAGTTAGTTCAGACATAATTATCAGCCTTTCTACTAGAAATTTGTCAGGTAAACCTAAATAAAGATCTCCCGCTAAAATGATTTTCATTTCGTGGGCCAAACTATAATAAAATATTTATTATAAAAAGTCAATAGAATAGCCCCCTACACCACACGGCATAGGGGGCATGTGGTTAATATTTAGCAAAAATAACAACTACTATATATGTGCAAGTATGATAAAAAAAGCAACAATTGTCATGACTAGTATAAATACAGTCATAGTCGAAGCTAATCTAAAATTAATTTCGTTTTTTTCGAGCTGTCGTATAAATACCTCAAGACTGCATACAAATATGCCAATAGTTACCAGTAAAGATATCATGATTAGAAACATCTTCAAACCCGATAAATCACTAGGCTGGCAAATATACGTTACGATAATTGCAGCCATGGCGCCAAGCGTCATCGCTACACTAAAAACATACTGTATAAACTGAATTCCAGTAGCTATTTTTTTATCTGCTTCCTCACGAGTAAGCA
>CAMXZF010000040.1 GCA_947253405.1 uncultured Candidatus Saccharibacteria bacterium
GTTTATATATTCACCACCACTTAAAACGCATATGGTTATTTTTATTATAATATATAAATCAATGCTCCGTCTAATAAATTAATAAACTTCTTGTTTTCGCCGTTTTTGCCATAACTGCCTTAAGCCATCAAAGCTATTGCGTCTAGAGCTAGCATTAATTAGCTTTAGATTTTCCTGTAAATTTTTAGCTTTAGCCTCCAAGCAGCTAACTGTTTCGTCGTCGCTGTCGTCATCCACAGCCCGAGCAAGTTGCCCTAAAATTTCTTGATAACTTTGATTTATCTTTAATTTCTCTAGATTGTTAAAATTATCCATCAGATAAATCCTAGCATCATTAGTTGAAGAATTCTGCCTATTAGCAATTAATTCTAATTCAGCTAGCTTATCTAGTAAGCCTGAATTATAACTGCCAATATCCTGCATCAAATTTTTAGTACCATCACTAGAAACACTCGACTCGTTCGTCATCCACTGTCTTAGCCTTGTCCAATCTTCATCTAAGTATCGATCCGGAAAATTCTTTAATAATGATCGCAAACCCTTAAAGCGCAACGACAAAGCAAATATATTCTTTATATAATAATCTTCGTTCCGACTAAGATTTGCATTTTTACGAATTTTAACAGACTTTAATGGCCTTGGCGATTCGTCACCCTTGGCTGGTTGCTTATTTAATTTACGTGTTAACGCATCTAAAGTGGTATCCGTTAAATCAGCCAGCTTTTTAATATAAAATTCTTGTTCGACTGGATCATCTATATAGCGAACTAAGTCTAGCACCTTAGTCGTTAACACTTTCTTGCCATCAGCTGTATTTAAATTAACCTGCTTTTTATATCGCTCTATAACCCAATCAACTGCTGGGCGATATGAATCAATAGCTTTAAGCCACTTTTTAGGATCATCCTTTATAAGTTCGTCTGGATCTTTTGATCCTAAATTACTTAGATCAATCACCGACAACTTTAAATTAAGGTTGCGCGATAACTTAATTGCCCGCTCAGTTGCGCTGATACCCGCACGGTCAGCATCAAAACAAAACCGCATATCGGGGCTAAGGCGCGACAAGCTCTTTAGGTGATTAGCGGTTAAAGCTGTACCAGCTACGCCAACTACGTTTTTTACCCCTGCTTGATGAGATGATATAACATCTAGATTACCCTCTACTAGTACGCTGTAGCCTTTTTGCCTAATGGCGTTTTTAGCAAAATTAAGCCCAAAGAGCTGTCGCCCTTTATCATATAAAATTGTTGCTGGTGTATTAATATATTTTGGCTGACCATCGCCAATAATACGCCCCGTAAAGCCAACTATTTGTCCCTGTCCATCCCTTAGTGGCACCATCATACGCGACCGAAACATCTCGTTACCCCTACTGCTCAAAATACCGGCCGACCTAAGCTCATTCATATTAAAACCTTTTTTTAATAAAGCCTGCTTTAGATTTGGATGAACATCGGCATAGCCTATTCCCCACTCTAGAACAATTTCTTTGTTCAATTTTCGTTTAGAAAACACATACTCCATCGCTACCTTTGACTTAGTTAGCAATCTTTGATAGTAATTCATTGCTAAATTATTAATACGATAAAGTCGATCTTTTGCTGCCAAGGTTGTGTGCTTACCGCTCTTTTTATAAAGAGATAGATCAACATTAGCTTTATTAGCCAACATCTCTAGCGATTCCATAAAGCTTAGACCCTCTACTTCCATAATGAAGCTAAAGACATCGCCACCCTTACCACTACTAAAATCATGCCAAATATCTCGATCAGGCGTTACGTAAAATGACGGTGTTTTTTCTTGATTAAATGGACTTAAACCTTTATAGTAACGGCCCGACCTTTTGAGGCTAACATATTCGCCAATCACATCTTCTATAGCTAGCCTTGACCTAACCTCTTCTTTGGCCTCGTTCATAATAATATTATAGCCTAGATTGTTACCCGTTGCCGTTTATGCTAATATTATTAATAATATGAATCCATCGGATAATAACGGATATAAACCCGAAAATCAAAACAACCAGCCAAACCCCAATGTATTTCCACAAAACCAATCAAGTGAAGGTGGAATTGAAGGACGAGGACAAGCCAGTATACCTTTTGATGTTGTTGAAGGAAACAAAAATAATCCTCCCATACCCAATGAACCCAATAGTGATATTCCGACAATCCCCCCTATCCCCACGCCAACAAATAATCCGGGGGACAATAATGGTGTAACAACACCGACTCCGCCAGAGCCCATTATGGGTAGCGTCGAATATTTAAATTACATAGCACCAGATAGCGCCAAAAATGGCTCTCAAATTAAGAAAGTTGATAATAAACTATTTATCGGTGCCGGTATTGCTGTTGCTGCCTTAATTGTTGTTTGCGCCGTTATTGGTGCACTTGGTAGCGGTAGAAATAATATTCCCATAGCTCAACAGCTTAGTTTAGACATTGCTAATCTAGACAAAGTAATAGAATACGGCAATAGTAACGACGACTATTCTTCTAGTGTTAGTAATGCGCGGGCCGAAATAAACGCCGTCATGCTAACACAAAAGAAAAAGATTTCCGATGTTGTATCTATTCAAAACAAAAAAGATAAGAAAAGTAAAAAAGGTAAAGATGTCGAACCGGATGAGTCTATTGAAGAATCACTAGACAAAGCTAAAGCTCAGGGCAATTTAGACAAAGCCTATAGCCAGGCCCTTAAAAAAGGACTTGATGCGATAAAGTCAACTACGGAAAAATATTACGAATCTACCTCAAGTGAAAAGCAAACTATATTAAAGCCATTTTACGGTGAAACTAGTGAGCTATTATCAAGAATTGAATCAGTCATTAATTACCAATAATCTAGCCTAGGCTTAACATTAAATATTGAGCCTAAAAGCTATAAATCTAGGTTATTGATAATCTAGCTCGCCTATACTACCAACCTAGACGAGATAAAATTTCCTTAGCAATCATCTTATAAGCCTTAGCGCCCTTACTAAAACGGTCATAAACGCCTACAGGCAAACCATGCGATGGTGCTTCTGCTAAGCGAACATTGCGTGGAACAGAATTTTTTAAAACTTTACCCGGAAAATACCTAGCTACTTCTTGATAAACTTGACGACTTAAGGCTGTCCGGCTATCCATCATAGTTACAACTACACCTAATATTTCGATTGTTGGATTTAGTGATTGTCGCACTAATTTAATAGTTTCTAGAAGTTGCGTTAAACCCTCTAAAGCATAAAATTCCGCTTGCACTGGCAACAATACATAATCACTAGCGACCAATACATTTAAAGTCAAAATACTAAGCGATGGCGGTGAGTCTATGATAATAAAATCGTAATCGTCCTTTACCTTACTTATAGCATTATTTAAGCAAGTAAACTTATCGTTTCTATTAGATAAGCCAACCTCTGCGTCAGCTAGCTGCACCGTAGAAGGCATAATTGATAAATTTTTAAACTTAGTTTTCTTAATAGCGCTACTAATATCAGCTTCACCGGTTACGACATCAAGTACTGTCAAAGCGCCATTTAAGTTACTGGGTGATTTTAGCTCTTGCTTATCTATCCCCATACCCGAAGTGGCATTGCCTTGTGGATCAAAATCAATTAAAAGCGTCCTCGCGTTGTGACACTTAGCTAAATAATAAGATAGGTTAATAGCAGTAGTTGTTTTGCCTACCCCGCCTTTTTGATTGGTAACCGCAATCACATTTGCCATACAAATAAGTATCTACCCCCTTTAATTAGGGATATTATAACAAAAAGCCACCTAGTTTGCTACTGGTGGCACAATTTATAAGATATACAAATTACTTGATTGAAGTTATCTCAATCTTAGTTAATTGACGACGCCCGCCACGCACTTTATTGACTCGCTTCTTAGCTTTGTAGCGAATTGCCAATGTTTTGTTGCCCTTAATGAGTGGCTCAACTATCTTTGCGCTAACCTTTGCGCCCTTTACGGTTGGGTTGCCGACTGTTGCACCTTTGCTGTCAAAAGTCAGCAGTGCATCAAAAGTGAGCTCTTTTTTGTCCTCTGGTAGTCTATCTACCAAAAGGGTCTCTTTCTCGGCTACAATATATTGCTTGCCACCGACAGTAATGACTGCTTTCATTTAATTCCTTTTTTAAATTACAGAGTAGAATTATAGCAAAATCAATGACTAATGTCTAGCTTGGACTCCTAATACCTCACTAACATACTTTTTAGGGTGCTAGTT
>CAMXZF010000041.1 GCA_947253405.1 uncultured Candidatus Saccharibacteria bacterium
ATCGTCGGCAGCGTCAGATGTGTATAAGAGACAGAGTTAGGGGGGCTAATTTACGATGGCAATAAAATGCTATAATAATATTAGAAGAAGGAAGCTTATGAATTTATTGCAAAAAATTAACACTGATTTAAAAAATGCTATGCTAGAGCATAACGAAGTAAAGAAGCTGGTCATATCGGGGATTAAGTCTGCTATTACCTATAAAAAGGTTGAGCTTAAAACGAAAGAAGAGCTAAGCGATAATCAGATAATGGATATTATATCAACCCAGATAAAGCAGCGTGATGATGCGATTAATCTATATATTAAAGCTAATGATCAATCTAGAGCTAAAGAAGAGCAAGCTCAGCGTGATATATTAGCTAGCTATTTACCTAAACCCTTGAGCCTAGATGAACTTGCCAGTGTGGTCAAAAAAGTTATTCAATCGGGCAATTACGAAGTTAGAGATTTTGGTAAAATTATGTCAGAAGTAAAAGCTTGGGTCGGTTATCGGGCAACTGGCGCAGAAATTGCTAATGCTATAAAGAGGGAGTTAAAGTAGAATGATTTTGATATTAGGGCCAGCTGGGTCAGGTAAGTCTTTACAGGGTCAGTTTTTAGCTATTCGTCACGGATGGACTTGGGTGAGTGTTGGCAGGCTGCTACGCCGATCCAATAACTTAGAGATTGAGAACCTTTTAAAAACCGGTGATCTTTTACCTAATAAAATTGTAGATCATACTTTATTTAAAAAGTTAGATGAAATTTTTAGTCTAGATAAAGTTATCGTCGATGGTTATCCGCGCAGTTTAGCGCAGGCTAAATCCTTAGTTAGCTATGTAAAAAAGCGCAATGATGGCGTAGGTTTGCCATTAATTATTAATCTTGCATTATCGGACAATAAAATTATTGAACGATTAAGTAAACGTGGTCGTATGGATGACAAACCAGAGGCAGTTAAGCATCGATTATCTATATATCATCAAAAAAGCCAAGCAATTTTAGATTATTATGCTGCAAATGGGGTAGCTATTGAGACAGTTGATGCTGACGGCAAGCCGGGCGAAGTTTTTGACCGTATCGAGGCGGTTATTGATAGCTATTGGCAATCAATTAAGCCGAATGATTTAGCCTTTAAAGAGGATATAGAAAGCTAATGCCAGTTATAAAGAAATCTAACTTTACAGCCGCCGAGCTAGCGCATATGCGCGAAGCTGGTAGAATTTTAGCCTCACTTTACAATGATGTTAGAAAGGAAGTTGTAGAAGGTGTTAGTGGCTTGGAGCTTAATCATTGGTTTGAAAAAGAGATTAAGGCTCGCGGCGCTCATCCTACATATAAAGATCCGGATGTAAATTTTCCTGGAGTTATTTGTATTAGTCCAAATGATACTGTAGTTCATGGAGTACCGACGGCTGAACCACTACAAAAAGGCGATATTGTTAGTTTTGATTTAGTGATTGATGTCGGCGGAATGAAGGCTGATAGTGCTTTTACTATGTTAGTTAACGATGAGAAGCCAACTGGCGCTAAAAAAATGTTATTGCAAACTACCGAGCGTAGCTTATACGCTGGAATTGACGCTATTGACGGCGCTACTAAGGTTGGTGATATTGGCGCTGCGGTGCAAGAGGTGCTAGAAAAAGCCCATCTTGGTGTCATACGTGATTTAGTTGGTCATGGTATTGGTCGAACTATGCATGAAGATCCAGATGTGCCTAATTATGGTCGTAAAGGTCAAGGTGTTTTGCTACCTATAGGTAATGCAATTGCAATTGAACCCATGGCAACGTTGGGCGGCTGGAGGGTTGTGCAGGATAGCGATGACGGCTGGACGATTCGAACTAAAGACGGCTCGCTAGCGGCTCATTTTGAACATACCGTACTACTGACCGAAGAGGGTGCGGAAATTATTACAAAATTATAATGAGCTTTATTTATGAGTAGATTATTATCTAAACGCTATCAGGCTTATGAAAAAAAATCTAAAAAATTAGATATAGGTATTAATATTGGCCTAGTTTTACTGTTGTTATTTGGTCTAATTTTAATATTTAATGACCCTATAAAAAATTGGTTTATTAGTTTGCAGGCTGATAATGGTATAGCTCATTTAACGCTAGATAAAATTAATCAAGCTAAAGGCGAGGATGCTGATTTTGATGCTAATAAAGTGAGGCCAGCCAGTATGGGGCAGGCTTTGCGAGCAATGTTTAATCATAACAAGCTAGCTATAGGCGGAATAGCTATACCTGACTTAAATATAAAATTAGGAATTTTTAAAGGGGTCTCTAACGATAACTTATTAATTGGTGCGGGAACTTTAGATCCGCATCAGAAAATGGGCCAAGGTAATTACGTCCTAGCTAGCCACTATGTCACTAACCCCAATTTACTTTTCTCGCCCTTACATCGCGCTAAAAATGGTCAAAAAATCTATATAACTGATCTAAAAAAAGTTTATACGTATGAGATTAATTTTGTAAAACAGGTAGCGCCAACCGAGACAAAATATCTTGACCAAGTTGACGGTAAAGCAATCATAACGCTGATAACTTGTGGTGAATTAGATGGTAAGACTAGAATAATTGTAAGGGGTAATTTAATCGGTCAGCGTGATTTTGATGACTCAGATCAATCTTTAAAACAGGCTTTTGGCTTAAAATAGTTTTTTGTAGCATTAGCGTGATATAATAACACTTATATGGACGAAAACAGATATGCTGTCGGAATCGATCTGGGAACAAAATCAGCCAAAGTAGTTATTGCTTCGATACATTCTGGCGAAGAAAGTGGTAGTAGCGGACTTACAATTGTTGGTGTAGGTGAGCGCTTAACTACTGGAATGCGTAAAGGTGCAGTAGTTGATATCACTCGCGTAAGCGAGGCTTTAGACGGCGCTCTCTCTGATGCCGAACGCATGAGTGGTCAAAGAGTCGAAAATGCAACTGTCGCCATTAATGGTTCGCATATTGCTGGCGTTAATTCGCGCGGTGTTGTTGCGGTTAATGGTAGTCATCAAATTATCGGTAGCGAAGAGGTTGACAGGGTAATTGACGCAGCTACCATTGTTAAATTGGCGCCAAACCGTAAGATTTTAGACGTTAAGCCACGATCTTTTACGGTAGATAATCAAGAGGGCGTACGTGATCCAATTGAAATGACTGGCGTACGATTAGAGGTTGATGCCTACGTGATTACGGCTTTAACGCCACATATTAAAAATGTTGATCAGGTAATAGAAAAAAATACGATAACTAATCATGGCGAGTATGTACCAGCTTGTTTGGCCTCTAGTAGGCTAGCCCTAAGTGAGCAACAGAAGGAAAACGGTGCAGTTGCTATTGATATCGGCTATGCCACAACTTCAATGGTAGTTTATGAAGAGGGTGATATTATCGATATCAAAGTATTACCAGTTGGCTCTAATAATATTACGACTGATTTAGCCATAGGTCTAAAAACTGATCTTGATATTGCCGAGCAAGTTAAACTGCAGCATGCAGTAGCTGCCCCAGAGCTTCGTAGAGGTAAAGATGAGATATTAAGTGTTAAAATAGGCGATCGTAAATTAAACTTCGATACCGCTACAGTGGATGAAATTGTAGAAGCGCGCTTGGGCGAATTGTTTGACATGATTAATAAAGAGCTAAGACAAATAAAGAAGCAGGCTAATTTACCAGGTGGTGCTGTTATTACTGGCGGTGGTGCTAAATTGCGCGGTATGGCTGATTATGCAAAAGCTGTTCTGTCTATGAATACTAGTATTTTTACTCCAAAATCATATAAAGGCGTGACTGATCAAGTTAATGATAGCGCCTGGACAACTGCCTTAGGATTGGTAGAGCTAGATGCTGAATTTAATAGCAGTAATATAGATCCGAGCAGAAAGTCTTCTGGTGGTTTTATGGCTTGGGTAGCTAGCTTATTTAATCGAAAAAAATAAAGACACAGATATAATTGTGCTGTTAGTTATTAGGGGTAAAACCTTTGATATTTGGAGCACAGTGTTATATCTGTCTCTTATACACATCTCCGAGCCCACGAGACGTC
>CAMXZF010000042.1 GCA_947253405.1 uncultured Candidatus Saccharibacteria bacterium
ATGTATTAAGCGATAACATTGCTGCCTCTAACGCTTCAGATGATACGATAGATTCACTTTCTAATGTTTAAAAAACAATGGTAGAATATAAATAATTAATAATCTTATGATTTTTGGCACTCGTACCTTGCAAGTGCCAATTTTTTGCTTTATAATTATAGCTGTATATTATTAATTAAAGCCTAAAACGTCAAATAATTTTTGCTACCTAAATTAAAAGCATAAAAATGTTTGGCCTGAAAAAGGAGGATGAATGTCAAAAGTTCCATTACAGCCATTAGGGCAACGAATTGTAGCGATGTATGAAGACCTACCCAACAAAACCGCTACCGGTCTATATCTGCCCGATAACGCAAAAGAAAAATCACAAATTGCTAAAATTCTAGCGGTTGGGCCAGAAGTTAAGTTTGTCAAAAGTAACGACAGAGTTGTTGTGCGCGAATATTCTACTACTGAAGTTAAAGTTGATAACAGTAAATATATAGTGGTAAAAGAAGAAGACATTCTAGCTAAGCTAGTGTAATTTTTAATAAATTTAGGAGAATTAATCAAAATGGCAAAAAAAGTCTTTTATGATGATGAAGCGCGCAGTAAAGTTTTAGCTGGTGCTAAAATTTTAGCTGACGCAGTTAAAACTACTATGGGACCAAAGGGGCGTAATGTAGTTATTGGTAAAACTTACGGTGGACCCAATGTTACACACGACGGCGTTACTGTAGCCGAAGCAATTGATCTACCAGAAACAGATGATAATTTAGGCGAAAAAATTGGCGCCGAACTAATAAAGCAAGCTGCTAAAAAAATGAATAAAGCGGCGGGTGACGGCACTACTACAGTAACTGTACTGACTTATGAAATACTAAGAGAGGCTAATCGACTTATTGCTGCAGGTCACAACCCAATGGAGCTAAGAAAGGGTGTAGAAAAGGCCGGTAAAGAAGTTCTAGATAGTTTAAATAAAATGGCTGAACCGATTAATGGTAAAAATGACTTAGTTGCCGAAGTAGCTAGCATATCTGCTGGCGACGAAGAGATTGGTAAGCTTATTGCTAACGTTATGGCTCAAATTGGCAGCGAAGGCGTTGTTAGTGTTGAGGCTGGTCAAGGTTTAGCGATGGAGTCAGAAATTGTTAAAGGGTTTACTTTTGAACGTGGCTATGTTTCTGCCTATATGGCAACCGATATGAACCGCATGGAAGCCGTGCTTGAAAAGCCAGCCATAATTATTACTGATAAGAAAATTAGCTCTGCTCAAGAATTGCTACCTTTACTAGAAAAAGTAGCTCAAACAGGCCAAAAAGATATTATCTTAATTGCCGATGATGTCGAAGGTGAAGCTCTCGGTGTTTTGATCTTAAATAAAATTAAAGGAGCACTAAATACTGTTGCGATTAAGGCGCCATCGTTCGGTGATCGTCGTAAAGATGTACTTCAAGATATTGCCACGTTAACTGGTGCTAGCGTTATTAGTACTGATCAGGGTATGACATTCGATAACGTTGGTTTAGAAATTGTTGGTTCTGCCCGCAAGGTTATTGTGGCTAAAGATAATACCACTATTATAGAAGGTGCTGGCGACAAGGCTCAAATAATTAGTCGTATCGACCAAATTAATGCACAAAAATCTCACGCTCCATCTAAATACGATGAAGAAGAACTAGATAAAAGATCCGCCTCTCTAAGTGGTAAAGTTGCGGTAATAAAAGTTGGCGGCGCAACCGAAACTGAAATAGAAGAGAAAAAATATCGCGTTGATGATGCTGTTGCCGCCGTAAAAGCAGCTTTAATTGATGGTATTGTACCAGGCGGCGGCGTTACTTTAATAAACCTAAGTAATGATATTAGTGGTAATGATGCAGGTGCGGAAATCTTAAGAAATGCCTTAGCTATGCCATTTAAGCAATTAACAGCCAATGCCGGATTGAATTCAGAAGCCTTGTTAGCTGAAGTACAGCAAGCTAAAGCTGGCTACGGGGTTAACGTTTCAAACTATAAGGGCAAACTTATTGACCTACGTAAATCTGGCGTGGTTGATCCTGCTCGCGTTACACATCAAGCCATTCAAAATGCTGTTTCGATAGCTTCTACCGCCATGACTATGGGCGCCTTGGTTGTAGATATACCAGAAAAACAAGATGTCGGCGCTAACGCTATGGGTGGCGGCGGTATGGGTATGATGTAGTTTTGTTAGAAAACATCTAGCTTAAACTATAGTCTCCGACAATATGTCGGAGACTATTTAATAAAGGGTGTCTTTAGTTTGTTCTAAATTTTTACTTTTGGTTAAAGAAATCAATCTCTTTGATTATATCAAGCAAGGCCTGAGCTTTTCTTGTCTGATCGGCAATATTTTGTGCCGCCTGATGAGCTGAGCTAATTAAGCTAGGGTCATCGGTTGAGCGTATTAATAATAATAAAGTATCAAAGCGATCTTCTGGAGATAGGTTTAACTTATCAACTAAAGGCTTCAATTCCTTAACTGCTTTAATCTTTAAATCATTTAAATCATTATTAGAAGGGGTATCTAAGTCATTAGTAGTTTTTGGTGCTGAATTGTTAGCTTTAGGAGCAATATTCTCTGGCTGTGCACCAAAATTAGGGGTAGGGTTTGCTGATGCCTCGCTTGCTTGTTGCGCTAGACTATCCGAATTAATTGGCTTTACTACCCTTGACTGACTAGACTGACTATTGTTTAAGTCATTAGACCCGCTCGCCTGACTTGACTTTAGTCCAGCAATCATGCGATTTAGTTCTTCATCATTAACACCTGACGATGTTGTATTATTCATAACCACCCTTTCGTTAAATCTGATATAATTATAGCATAAGCATAAAATTTAAATAGATGCAGCTAGATAATTTAAATATAATTAAAAAACGCGATAAATCCAACGCTATTGGTGTAATTGCTAATAGCTATAAACAGCTATCTTTTGAGGCTAGGGTAGAGCAATTCACAATTCCGCACCATCCAATAAACAATGTTGTTTTAAGTGGTATGGGTGGGTCTTGCTTAGCAGGGTTGATCACTAAAAACTGGCTAGATTTTAACTACGATCTAAGCGTACCCTTTGAGGTTATACGCGACTACTGCTTACCTAGCTACGTAAATAGCAACTCTTTGGTGATATGTTTTAGTGTAAGCGGAAACACAGAAGAAACACTATCATCCTTAGATGATGCCATGAAAAAACGTGCTAATGTCGTTGTGATAACTGGCGGGGGTAAACTATTAGATCAAGCTAAGGTACATAATTTACCTTATATAAAGCTAGACAAAGTCACACAACCACGCTATGGCATATTAATGCACTTAAGGTCTATTATTAGATTTATAAACTATTACGGATTAATACACGAAGATGCTTTTTTTGAATTATCTAATCTAGAAGATAATATTAAAAAATACACTATTCAATTACTGCCAAATAAGCCAATTGATCAAAATCAAGCTAAGCAATTAGCTCTTTTTTGTGCCGGTAAAACTCCTCTAATTTATAGTAGTAGACTTTTTCGGCCACTATCTTATAAATGGAAAACTAGCTTTAATGAAAATGCCAAAAACATTATTTGGAATAACGAGTTTCCTGAATTTAACCACAATGAATTTATTGGCTGGACATCACACCCGATCAACAAACCCTTTGCCGTAATTGATTTTTGCTCTGATCTAGATAATCCAAAAATTACAAAGCGTCTAAAACTAAGCGATAAATTATTATCAGGCAAGCGGCCAAAATCATACCAGGTAAAACTACAGGGAAATAGCTTTATAGAACAAGTAATTAATGGTGCTATTTTAGGTGATCTATCTAGTATTTACCTTGGAATATTAAACGGTGTTGATCCAACACCGGTAGAATTAGTAGAAAAGTTTAAATTCGAATTAAATAAAAAATAACACCTGTCTCTTATACACATCTGACGCTGCCGACGATTCGCCACCG
>CAMXZF010000043.1 GCA_947253405.1 uncultured Candidatus Saccharibacteria bacterium
TCCCCCTATAGGTTTCGACCTATAGGGGAATTTAATTTTAACCGTGGTATAATTTAGTTATATATAAAAAATAAACATGAAAACAGCGCTAGATTGGATTGATTATTATAATCAGCCTGATTTTGAAAGTCAGGTTTATAAAGGTAACGACTTGGGTGTTTCCTGCCATGTGGGTAATACAGTTATAAAACTATGGTCGCCAGTCGCTAGTAGTGTGACGGTTAATTTTTACCGCGACGGCGCAGCCGAGTCTAAGCCTTATTGGCGCCAGCCGCTACATTTAACTAGTCAAGGGGTGTGGCAGTACTCGATTCCGGAAAGCTTACATAAAACCTATTATGATTTTACCTTGATAATTGATGACCAAGCTATTCAATCAACTGATCCTTATGCTAAGGCTTGTGGCGTTAATGGCTATCGATCAATGGTGGTTGATTTAGAGGCGACTAATCCCACGGGGTGGCGTCAAGATTGCGCTCCACCAAAAACTAACGAAACGATCATTGACGAAATTCATGTCAAAGACTTTTCTTATCAAAAAGATGCTGGTTTTAGCACTGACTATCGTGGCAAGTACCTAGCTTTAACTGAGTTTGATACTAATCTAAAAAATAGCCATTTAAGCACTGGCCTAAGTTATCTAAAAGAGGTTGGTATTACTCATATTCAGCTAATGCCGATTTACGATTTTGCTACTGTCGATGAAAAGCAGCCTAGACAGTTCAATTGGGGCTATGATCCGGTTAATTATAATGTGCCCGAAGGCTCATATTCACTTGATCCCTTTAGTGGCGAAGTGCGTATTAAAGAGCTAAAGCAGGCGATTATGTCTTTACACCGGCTAGGTTTTCGTGTGATCATGGACGTAGTTTATAACCACACTTATGACTTAGATAACGCCTTACAAAAAACTATGCCGTATTATTTTTATCGCCTTAATGAAGACGGCAGTTTAGCTAATGGCTCGGGTTGCGGTAACGATATTGCTAGTGAACGTTTAGGCGTGGCGCGCTATATTGAAAATAGTTTGATGTACTGGGCTAAAGAATATCACCTTGATGGTTTTCGGTTTGATCTAATGGGGCTATTGCCGGTGGATTTAATTAATCGGATTCAGGACAAGCTAGATACTAGGTTTGGTAAGGGTGAAAAGCTACTTTACGGTGAACCTTGGGCAGCTGGTAGCACTGCTATTTCTGGTGACATCAAGCTAGCCAATAAAGATAACGCTAAGCTATTAAATCGTAATGTAGGCATTTTTAGTGATGATACGCGCGATATTATAAAGGGTTCGGCTGGCGACAAGTCTAGTCGAGGCTTTGTTAATGGCGGCGATGGGCTAGAGGCCAAAGTGATTGAAGCTATGCGTGGCTGGTCTAGTGATGATTACAAAATAGTGAACGCGCCGAGTCAGATTATTAGCTATGTTTCGGCGCATGATAATCAAACTCTATGGGATAAGCTAACTGTTACTACTAGCGATGAAACTTTGCGTCTAAAGCAGTACAAACTTGCGGTGGCAATGTATCTTTTGGCTCAAGGTCGGCCGTTTATGCTATCGGGTGAAAGTTTTTGCCGCTCAAAGCGGGGCGATGATAATTCACATAAATCGCCGATTGCAATTAACCAAATTAATTGGCGACAAAGAGTTGACTATCAGGAAATGGCGGATTATTATGCCGGCTTAATTGGTTTGCGCCAGCAACTAATTGCTCTTTATGATAAAAGTGATCAAGCTAGTCAAAGGCTATATAATCACTGGGTGCGCCCCGGTGTGGTGGGTTATATGCTTGATAACACTGGTGGCGAGAGTCCGTATAAAAATTTAATTATTATATTTAATCGTCAGAATGAGCCAGCTAATTGTGAGCTAGAGCTAGGCGATTGGCAAATTTTAGCCAGTGAGACTAACACAAAAAGTTGGCAAGACCAGCCTAAAACTGTTTGTAGCCAAATAACCGTCAACCCGATTGGTTGGGTGTTACTTGGTCAAGAGTAATTAAAGATTGCTATAATACTAACTAATCATATGAAGACAGTAAATCGACAGGTAGTTAGCTTTAAAAAAATTGTGCCCGGCGGTCAGGCCTTGGGTGAACTAAAAGATGGCAAAAAAGTTTTTGTTTTTGGCGCTTTAGCGGGTGAAACGGCTGAAGTGACTTTAACTAAAGTTAAAAGCCACTATGCCGAGGCGGTGGTAAACAATATTTTAAAAGCCTCACCTGATCGGATAGAACCCAAAGACGCCTGTTATTTAGCAACTTCACCGTGGCAAATCATGACTGAAACAGCCGAAATTAAGTTAAAGCTAGATTTATTAAACGAAGTCTTTCGGCAGCATGATATTGATTTTACTGCTAAAGAAATAGCTGGTGATAATAACTTTTATTATTATCGCAACAAAATGGAGTATTCCTTATATTGGGATAACGAACAGCAAAAGATTTATCCGGCTTTTCATCAACGGGGTAGTCACCGCAAAATTTCGATCGAGCATAGCTCAATCGAAAGGCCGGAAATTTGGGCAGAAGTTAGCCGGATTATTAACGAGTTAAATGCTGCTAAAAAGCAGGCGAGGGATTATCAGTCTATCGTTGTTAGAGCCAACCAAGCCGGCCAAGTTAGTAGTGGCGTTTTAAAAAAGTTTAATCCCCATCCCAAAATGGCACTATTGACCGATCAAGTAATGGGGCGGACTTTTAGTTATTCACCGAACGGCTTTTTCCAAATAAATTTGCCTGTTTATGAACTAGCGCTGGCTGATATTAAAAACTTTATTAATAATGATCAGCTAGTTGATATGTATGCCGGCGTTGGTTCAATCGGCTTAAGTGTGGCTTCAGCTCAAAGCGAGCTAAAATTAATTGAGACTAACAAAGCCGCTGTTACTGAATTAAAGGCTAATTTGGCGCTAAATAAAACGTTAAAGGCGCAGGCGATTTTAGCTAAAGCCGAAGAGGCGCTAGATTATATCAAGGCTGACACTAGCTTGATAGTTGATCCACCCCGTGCCGGTCTAGATAAAAAGGTGCTACAGCGCATTGCAGAGGAAAAGCCACGGCAGCTAGTTTATTTGTCGTGCAATCCAGCAACGCAGGCTCGCGATATCGCTCAGCTACTGGATGATTATCAGATTCAAGTATTAAAGGCGTTTAATTTTTTCCCACGTACACCCCACATTGAAAGCCTTGCCTTGATGACACGAAAAGATTAAAAGCGGTGTATTTAAGCTATAGGTTAAAGTAATTGACAAAGCTTTGGGCTGTTAATATAATAGTTCAAAATAGAACGATCAAAGGTTATCAAATGTATTTTTGGGATCAGCACAAGACGATTATTCGTTACTACGAGACGCTAACTAAATCAGTTTGCGATAAATATCAATTGACTAAAATGGAATACGATATCTTGATGTTTCTATTTAATAATCGACAATATAAAACTGCGGCTGAAATTGTAAAAGTTAGAAAATGCACTAAGTCGCATGTGTCTATGGCCTTAAAAAATTTGGAAGAAAAAGGCTTAATTAAAAAGAAGCAAAGCCAAGATAATAAAAAGCATGTTGAAATTTTAGTGCTAGATAAGACTAAGGATATTGCCCAAGATGGTTTTAATT
>CAMXZF010000044.1 GCA_947253405.1 uncultured Candidatus Saccharibacteria bacterium
ACTTAAACACCATCTCATTAAATTAGGTTATAGTGATACCTATGGCGCTAGACCACTACGCCGAACTATCGAAGATAAGCTAGAGTATCTAATAGCAGACGAAATGATTAAGGGTAAAATCAAGCGCGGCAATTTAATTAAGGCTGACTTAAAAAACAACGTTATCGCTATTGAGCAGCAAAGCGAAAAAGCTGTTTTAAATAAAAAGGCTTAATCTTGGCAAAAATAAAGCGTAATTATACTTGCCAACAATGCGGCACCAGCTCGCCTAAATGGTCTGGTAAATGTGACGAATGTGGCGCCTGGAACTCGCTAGTAGAAACTGTTGTTGAGCAAGCGGGAAAATCAGCCGTATCACGCTCAAGTGGCAAAGCTATAAAAGCTAAAAAAATTAGCGACATAAGGGTTGATGAAGCTAATCAAAGAACTTTAACTGGTATTAGTGATTTTGATAGTGTTCTTGGTGGCGGGTTAATGGCTGGTGGAGTGATACTAGTAGCTGGGCAGCCTGGTATTGGTAAATCAACCATATTAATGCAGGTGGCATCCTTTATTGCTAAAAATCAGCCTGTACTTTATGCTAGCGGTGAAGAGTCAGTATCGCAAGTCAAACTGCGCGCTAAACGACTTGGAGCTAGCACAGCTAGCAACTTATACTTAACATCAACAACCTCTGCTGATGATATAGCTGCCACTATTGCAACTGGCAAATACACTGTAGCTATAGTTGACTCTATGCAAACTATGTCTATGGCTGACATATCTAGTGCCCCCGGAACTGTTAGCCAAATTACAAATAGCTCTAATATCATAATCCGTGCCGCTAAAAAAACAGGTACAGCGGTAATTTTAGTTGGCCATATCACAAAGGACGGATCGATCGCTGGACCAAAAATTTTAGAACATCTAGTTGATGTAGTCCTAAACTTTGAGGGTGATCGTTATGGTGGCTTTAAGATTGTTAGAGCTGTCAAAAATCGCTATGGCTCAACTTCTGAAGTAGCAATCTTTGATATGACTAATGAGGGGTTAAAAATAGTTGACAACCCAAGCGCGACCTTACTGGCTGAAAGAAGTGATACAGATGGCAGTATTGTTCTTGCCACCATGGAAGGAAATCGGCCTCTGCTAGTTGAAATACAAGCTTTAGTAAACCACACTAACTACGGTTACGCCAAGCGCGCTTCTAGTGGATTTGATCTTAATCGCTTAACTCTAATTATTGCTGTCTTAGAAAAGCGCACCAAACTAGACCTTAGCAATAAAGATATCTTTATTAATGTAGTTGGCGGCCTTAAGCTAAACGATAGAGCGTCAGACTTGGCTGTTGCCATGGCCATTGCTAGTGCTAGTGCTGGTCGCAAACTACGTGATGGCGCAGTAGTGTTTGGTGAAATTGGCTTAGGTGGAGAAATTCGATCAGCTAGCATGACTAACAAGCGTATCAGCGAAGCTAAAAAACTTGGCTTCAAATATGCGATCGCGCCAAAAACTGCCAGTAAAGACAGTTTCGTAATACCAGCGCTTAATTTACGTGATGCACTGAATCAGCACCTAAAATAAACCTCTAGAAATTAAAATCCAAAACTGCGCCCGTGCTATAATAAGCCTATGTTTAAAAAATATGTACAGCGAAGACTTGAAAAATATGTAAAAAAATATTTTAAGTCTCATCACCCTAAATTAATTGTGGTAGCCGGTTCGGTGGGTAAAACTACGACCAAAAACGCCATCGCCGCACTATTATCTAACCGCTATCGTATACAAATGGATCCAACTAATCATAATAGCGAAATCAGTGTGCCACTAGCAATTATGGGCATAAAATTCCCACCGCCAGAACTACTTAAGTCACCTAAGACTTGGTTTAAAGTATTTAAAGCAATGCGTCAAGTAATTAAGTCAGGGCAGGGTGTAGATGTGATTATACAAGAATTAGCTACTGATAAACCAGGCGACATCGATGCTTTCGGCCGCTACTTAAAACCCGATATAGCAATAATTACCGCAGTGTCTCCTGAACATATGGAGAATTTTCCTGAAGGTCTAGCTCAAGTTGCTGCAGAAGAATTATCGATTGCTAAATATGCTAAATTAACAATGGTTGGTAGCGATGATGTGGACGACAAGTTCTCTAATTTAGCCGAAACAAACCAAATCACCAGCTACGGTTTAGACAGCGGTGAATATCGCTTAGACATTCAGTCAGGCACCCCCCTAGAGGGCTACGATGCTAAATTTTTTGCCCCAGAATTTGGTGGTGCTACCGCCGAGAATCCTGATACTTCCGATCAGTCTGTTGGTATTCCAGTGCGAATTAACTTGGTAGGTGAGCACAGTCTAAAAGCAGCCTGCGCAGCTGGCGCAGTGGCAGCTAAAATGGGTCTGACTATTAATGAAATTAGTGATTCAATCAGTAAATTAAAACCCATAAAAGGGCGTATGAACCCTCTAAAAGGTGTACGCAATTCAACTTTAATTGACGACACATACAATTCCTCCCCCAGCGCAGCTATTGCTGCTTTAAAAACTATCTATGATATAGATGCTCCCCAACGAATCGCCATTCTTGGGTCAATGAACGAACTGGGGAAGTATTCAAGGCAGGCGCATGAAGAGGTTGGAGCGTACTGTTCCCTATCAAAACTAGATTATGTAATAACTATAGGCGAAGATGCAGCGCGCTACCTCGCCCCTGCAGCTAGAGCTAACAGTTGCTCAGTAGCCAGCTTTCCAGGACCAGTTATGGCGGCGGCTTTTGTTAATAAAATTATCAAACCTGGCGCAGTTATATTAATAAAAGGCTCGCAAAATGGCGTTTTTGCCGAAGAAGCCACCAAGGCATTATTGGCTAGCAACAACGATGTCGATCAATTAGTGCGCCAAAGCGAAGACTGGATGGATAAAAAACCGCCTGGATGGAAGAAATACGTCGCATGCACACGCAAAACTTTGATCACGAATAAAAAGCTGACAAACCCATAAAAGTCTACCGTTTAACGCTAGCAATAGATGACTATTTATATGTCTTTTGTAAAAAACGTTAATGTCGCAAAATTAAAAATATTCAAAAATAGCGCCTAGGCTAGCATTTGATAGCTATAGCTCAATATTACGAAAAGAGGGGTCTAAAATAATAAAAAGTAGTAACGTTAACTAGCCTTTCGTTAGGGAATTTAAAAAAATATTTTTTAATTTTATAAAAATAATCTTGAAGGCCGAGTGGGTAACGATTTCTTTGTGGTTAAGGGGTTAGTTAATACATATTTGATGTAATAATTTAATGTCGCACAATATATCTTTTACGTCACTTTGACGGTATAGACAGATAAGAGGCTCAAAAACTG
>CAMXZF010000045.1 GCA_947253405.1 uncultured Candidatus Saccharibacteria bacterium
CACCGGTGGCGAATCGTCGGCAGCGTCAGATGTGTATAAGAGACAGTTATAAATCAATTGACCTAAAGCATGTGCTGACGGTGTATCAGACACAGCGAAAAACCAAGCAGTTAAAAATAATAGATTAAACATTAGGGAGCCTAATAGTACACAGTTTTTGACTGCCTCATTAGTCAGCTCCTTAACTTTTTGCTTATCTACCTGATTATCCTTATTCTTGCAGTTTTCTTTAGCTTGTATTTTTTTGTTTTCTGATATGTTTTTTGTACTTTTCATGTTACATATATTAGCATAAGCAATATAATATGTCAAGCCCTAAAAAACTTTTTTGTAAATTAGCAAAAATATTATCTGGCAATATATCCCTCTGCACCCCTTGATACTTTCAGTACATACCTATAAGTAAATCAGTTAATAACTCTTAATCACCGCCCAAAACGACGCTGTCGCGCCGCAAACTGCTCTAAACAAAAATCGAAATCCCCTGCAACCATATCTGGCCAGTTCTTTTTTATAAAAAGTAATTCACTATACGCAATACGCCAAAGCATGAAACCGGATAGACGCTCTTCACCGCTCGTTCTAACCATTAAATCTATATCTGGTAAATCTGGGTGATAAAGATAATTAGAAAAATCACTTTCTTTAAAGTTAGCAACCTCTTCAACACTTAAGTCGCCATTATTGAGTGCTTGGGCAATTTTTTTACTCGCATCAACTATTTCTGAGCGTCCACCATAATTGAAGCAAAGTGCCAAAGTTATACCTTTATTACCGCTCGATATATCTTCTGTTTCCTTAATGGCTTTTAAAATGTCCTTACTTAAGCGATCGCGCTGGCCTAAGAAAATAATTCTAAAACCATCTTGAGCCATTTTGTGCATATCATATTTAAATGATCTTAAGAATAGGCGCATCAGGTAACTTACTTCCGACTTACTACGCGACCAGTTCTCTGTGGAAAAAATAAACACACTAACATAATCGATTCCTCGATCCTTAGCGATGTAAGCCATCTGCTTTAAAACTTCAAAGCCTTTTTTATGTCCGTCAGCTGTCTTTAGGCCATGACTTTTAGCCCAACGTCTATTACCATCAACGATAAAGCCGACATGATTTGGCCGAGCCGATTGTGTGTTATTTTCGGTTTTTACCATCTAGAGTAGTTAGGAATTAAAAACTATCAACAATTAGATTTTCATTATATCGGCTTCTTTTTCTTTAGCCATTTCCGTGATTTTAGCAGTTGCCTTGGATACTGAATCGTCAATACCGTCTTCAATGCGTTTTTGATCGTCTTCGCCAATATTTTTGGCTTCTTTGGCTAATTTAACGGCTTTACGCGCTTCTTCACGTACATTACGCAAGGCAATCTTTGCCTCTTCTACTTTAGAGTTAAGCCCTTTTACCACCTCTTTACGTCGCTCTTCATTTAATGGCGGGATTGGTACACGAACATTTCGACCGTCGTCGCTAGGGTTAAACCCTAAGCTGGGGTCATTAGCAATAGCAGTTGAAATAGCCTGTAAATTCTGAGCGTCAAATGGTGTTACTAAAATCTGTGTTGCCTCTGGAGCAGTAACGCTAGCGACTTGATTTAAAGGCATTTTTGTACCATATACTTCAACTTTAACACCACTTAGCATATCGGGGTGAGCTCTACCCATGCGCACCTTTTTTAACTCTTCGCTAAAATGCTCAATTACATTATTGAATTTTTTATCATAAATACCTGTATCCATATACAGATATTATAGCATGTCTAAATTTTAGTTAATTTATAATTATATTAAAATTGACTCGCTAAGTATGCAGGCTAACGAGTCAATCAATAATAGTTTAGCTATGGTTTTACTCAGTTACTCCAAGCTCAATACGGGCAAAACGACGGACAACGATATTTTCACCTAATTTTGCCATTGACTCTTTTACGAGCATTTCAATAGTCTTGCTGTCATCTTTCCAATAAGGCTGATCAAGCAATACTAGCTCAGAAAAATACTTCTTTAGCTGACCACTAACAATTTTTTCCATTACATCAGCTGGTTTAGAGCTATTCTTTGGGTCAGACTTCATTGCCTCTACTAGCTCTTCTTTTTTTCTAGTTTTTTCTGCTTCAGGAACGTCGTCTACTGAGACCCACTTAGGCTGCATCGCCGCCACCTGAAGAGCAATCTCATGCGCTAGCTCTTTAAAATTATCAGTTCGAGCTACAAAATCAGTTTCACAGTTTAACTCGACTAAAACGCCGATGCGATCACCGTGCACATACGATTCAATTACGCCCTCACGCGCTTCGCGTTCGCCACGCTTTTCCGCCTTGGTTAAGCCTTTCTTACGCATCTCTTCTAATGCCTTATCAAAATCGCCCCCTGCCTCTTCTAAAGCGCGCTTAGCATCAGTCAAGCCAACACCAGTTAATTCTTTAAGCTTTTTGACTTCATCCAAATTAATTGCCATACTTACTCCTTAAATTACTTTTCTTTATTGTTCTTATTGAAAGCTACACTACTAGCAATTATTGCGTCAGCAATTTGATTAGCTATTAACTGAATAGCAGCAATAGCATCATCATTAGCTGGTATTACATAGTCAACCGTATCAGGATTGGCGTTGGTATCACAAATTGCAATTACCGGTATATTAAGCTTATTAGCCTCTTTTATAGCATTGTGATCTGCCACAGCATCAATTACAAATACAGCTCCGGGCCTCCCCTTCATCTCCTTAACGCCACCATAGCGATTATTAAGAGTATCAATTTCTTCTTGAAATCGTTGTACTTCTAGCTTGTTATAGCGACTTGCTAGTTCACCGCTAGCCATACGCTTTTCCATCAATTTAAGCTTCTTAATTTGTGACATCATGGTTGCTGAATTAGTTAACATTCCACCCAGCCAACGTTCCGAAACATATGGCATACCAGCTTTTTCTGCACTAGCTTTAATAACATCCCTAGCCTGACGCTTGGTGCCTACAAATAAAACCTGCTTACCCTTGTTGGCTATATCGCTAACAGCCTTTTTGGCTTCAGCAATCTTTTCAACAGTCTGAGCTAGGTCAATTACATGAGTGTCACCCTGCTTGCCATAAATATATTTAGCCATCTTTGGATTCCAGCGCGCTGTTTTATGACCAAAATGCGCCCCAGCATCAAACAATTGTTTTATGTCTATTTCTGACATTGTAAAAACTCCTTTCACTTCGCTAGCCACCCCGAGAATATCAGGAGTTATG
>CAMXZF010000046.1 GCA_947253405.1 uncultured Candidatus Saccharibacteria bacterium
ATTTTTTATTTTTTATAATCTATCTTTTTGCATAGAAGTTATATTAAATTTAATGACTTCTTAAATTTAATATAAACTCTATGCAATAAACCGATAAAATGTTATCTAGTGGATTGTGCCACTATTTTTATAGCTAGCACAATCCTTTTTGCCATTTTTTGGCTCTAGCTATTTAGCTACACGAACCTTGATGTTGTGAGTATAGCTTCGACCACTAACTTTGATTGGCATAGGCTTTTACTCCTTTCTTTTTGTTTTATTTTTTGATTGCGACCCTTAGTCTTGCACTACGAGCACGCGGATTGTAAACATCGTCAATATCACCCCTAATGGGTTTTTTAGTAAGAATATTTAAACTACCGTCAATACCGCCGCTAGAATCTTTCATAAATGTTTTAACTATCCGATCCTCTAGGCTATGAAAAGATATCACCGCTAGCCTACCGCCACTATTTAAGATACTGACCGTTAATGGTAAGACCTCTTTTAGCTGGTTTAGCTCATCATTAACTTCAATCCTAATTGCCTGAAAAGCCTTGGTAGCTGGGTGTACTTTATGGTATTTACCGTGATCAAGTTCGCCAATTGTACGTCGAATAACTTCCGCTAAATCATCAGTCCGCAAAAAAGCTTGCTGTTTACGCCTGATGACAATTGCTCTAGCAATCTTGGCGCTTACCTTTGGGCTCATTTCACCGTAATTGATAAATAAATTTATCAAAGACTTTTCGCTATATTCCCTTATTAGATCCTTGGCACTAAAATCTGCGCTTCTATCCATGCGCATATCAAGCTCGCCCGGCTTATTAAAAGAAAATCCCCTGCTAGCCATATCAAGCTGCACTGAACTAACGCCTATATCTAATAAAACCATATCAAAACCAGCGCCCTGTCCTAATAAGTCTTTGACGGCCGATAGATAGTCGCTATGAATTAATTGGGCTCCTTGATTTTTTAAATCATCTAGATGAGACAAAGCAAACTGATCACGATCACATAAAGTCGCAAGCTTAGCATCGTCAATTCGCTTAATAATGCTTCGAGCATGACCGCCATAGCCGGCCGTCAAATCAAGATAACGTTCACCCACCTTGGGACTTAATAGTCGCAAGGTAGCATCAAAAAGCACAGGAATATGGAGTTGTTGTGGTGTTGTCATATTCTTTTTTGTTACGGAGGACACATAAGGTGTAACCAGTTTTTGTTTTAATGTTTGTTTTTGGTGTTTTTAAGTTGTTATGCCCCATTGGCTACTTAGATGCAATTTCTTAGCAGCCGCTAAAGCATAATGAGAGACTTATGTGTGAGGTGGATTTTAAAAATTACCTAATCTATCAAAGGTAACTTTTAGAGTACGAATAATCCTTTTGGTCTGGCGATCTACTTCCAGCTGGTTACCCCTTATGTGTCCTCTGTTTTTTAAGGTGCTATTTTTGGCTTCGGCTAACCTTTAGGGTTATTAAAGCCATATTTAAAACTTGGCTGTTAAGCGCCAATACTTACCCGCTCTAACTGCTACGACTTCTTTTTTAATTTTGGCGTAATCTAGTAAATGCTGCTCAAGGGTTATGCGACCTTGCTTTGCATCTAGGCTTACCATTGACTTGCCAGTTCTGAATTTAACGTTTAAATCAGCCACTCGCTCGTCTAAAATGTCGCCAGTTAAAGCCTTTTCCATCTCTTCATTCCATATCTGTTTTGGATATAGATGAAGATATTCACCAAATCCGCGAGTAACAACTACTCCGTCAGCAAACTCTTGATGCAATTCGGCTGGTATAGTGAGCCGACGCTTATCATCTAGTTTGCGTTCAAAATAATCTACTTTCGCCATAATTTAATGGTTGATGGATCTTATTTTAGTGGTTTTTGTTTTATTTCCACTGACCTAATTATATACCCACTATCACCCACAATCAAGCCTTTTAATATAGTTTTTACCCACATTTCACCCTATGTGGAAAAAATTGTGGATAACTTAATTATTGACGCTAGATATTGAGTTTAAAAAAAATATTAAACACTAAAAGCACGCCACCAAACACTATTTACCTACTAAATACCTTTTTGATATAATGGTTATTGTTAATAATAATAAAAAATAAGGATTATTTTATATGACAAAAAAATCAAGTTTTGCTATAGCCGGTTTAGGGCTAATGTGCGGAAGCTTATTATTGGCTCCATTAGCTGTTAACGCTGCTGATCCAGACAGCGCAACACCAGCTCCAGCTCCAGCGCCGCAAAAACAACCTTCTCTAGCCGAAAAGCACGCCGATCTAAAAGGTGCTAGCTTTGATGTATTTGTAGGTGAATCATATGGACTCGATAAGGTCTTACCTCTAAGTGTGATAGAAGGTCTTGGTAGCGACTTTACAAGTGTTACCTGGGAAGACAATACTACAGACGCTAAAACAGCAGAAACTGTCGGTGAAAATCAGGCTGTTAACGTAAAAGTTACATTTAGCGATAACTCAACTCTTAAAGTATCTGGCTCTGTTAATGTTAAAGAAAACGACAAGTCAGTATTGAAATCTGTTTTTGAAAAATATAAAGCCGCCTTTGAAAAAGCTAAAGAGGCCGGTAAGTTGACTGACAGTCAAGCTAACACTATGCAAACAACTATCGACCGAGTACAAGCCAATAGGATTGACAATGTTAATGCCACCAAGGCAAAAATAGATAAAACTATCAAAAACCTTTCTGGCTATATTAATCGTTATCCCGAAATATTTGGTGAAGATGCAAAGATTGATGTAGACGCTATCAAAAAAGAAGTAGCTGAAGCCCAAAAGAAAGCTGAAGAAGAAGCTCAGAAAAAAGCTGAGGAAGAAGCTAAGGCTAAAAAAGAAGCTGACGCTAAAGAAGCTGATAAGCCTAAAGAAAATAAGGCTAACGAGTCTAAGCATGCAGACAAAATAATCAACACTGGTAGCGCTACTGATGTAGTGTTGACTGGTACTGGTGTTACTATGGCATTAACTGCTGCTGGTGTTGCCCTAAAGCGCCACTTCTAGAATAACTACCTACTCTAGAAACTAATATATCCCCTAGCTAGGGGATATATTTTTATAAAGCATTTATTTTTAATTAACTCATTATAATATTTACTTAAGGTAGCAAAAAACCTCCAAGTTAGGAGGTTTTTTGCATAAATTCGGCACCTGTCTCTTATACACATCTCCGAGCCCACGAGACGTCCTGGATAATC
>CAMXZF010000047.1 GCA_947253405.1 uncultured Candidatus Saccharibacteria bacterium
CAGGGTACCGGAAGGTGCGGATGGATTACCTCCTTTCTTGAGAGGAGTAGATAGACGTTACTAGTTTTATAATTAGTAATAGTCAGGTTGATCCAGTTGTTTTAAAACGAATTCGTAAAACAACATTAAATGGAAAGAATTCGCCTTGATGTAGCTTACTTAATGGACTTGCACTACTGAGTTGTATAATAAATGCCCCCTATAAGTGGGGTATTTTTGCTATCTAAAATGTTATAATTAATTATAGAGTGATATTAAATAATAAAGTTAAAGAATTAATTGATAAAGCTAAAAAAATTATTGTCATTCAGGCGGAAAATCCAGATGGCGATTCTTTGGGCTCTAGTTTAGCGTTAGAGGAAATTTTGGGCGATATGGGTAAGGCAGTTAGCCTCTATTGTCCGGTGCAGATTCCTACTTATATGCGCTATATAAAGGGCTGGGACAGAGTGTCAATGGAATTTGATAACACGGCTGATCTTGCGATTATTGTTGACACATCGGCCAAGCTTTTACTATCAAAAACCTTGAACGACCCCATTGCGTCAAACTTTTTATTTACTAAGCCCAGTTTAACCCTTGACCATCACGTCGGTGTCGAGCCTGATTTACCCTTTAAGACTGAGTATATCTTTAGTGACACGGCTGTTTCAACCGGTGAATTAATTTATGATTTAGCTAAAAGTAACAACTGGAAAATTAATTCAGCTGCGGCTACTAATTTATATATTTCTATTCAGGCGGACTCTTTGGGTTTAACTACTAGCGCCACCACCGCTGATAGCTTTGAAGCTTGTGCTAATTTGGTGCGATTGGGCGCTAATCCATCGGATATTGAAAATGATCGTCGTGAACTGATGAAAAAGTCTGCTCGTGTACTTAGTTATAAAGGGCGCTTAATCAGTCGGATTGAATATTATAACGACAGTCGCACAGCGGTGATTGTAATACCGTTTGATGAAATTCAAAACTATAGCAACGAATATAATCCAACCATGCTAGTTTTAGACGAAATGCGTTTAGTCACTGGTGTTGATGTGGCGGTGGGGATAAAAATTTATCCAGACGGCAAATTAACTGGCAAGCTACGATCAAATATTCCAGTATCTAACTTGATTGCCAAGACTTTTGGCGGTGATGGCCACCCGTTTGCGGCTGGCTTTAGGATCTATGACGATTTAATAAACTTTATGCCCGAATTAATAGAAACCTGCACCAAAGTTTATGCCGATTACGATAAAACACAGCCAGTTGAGGAAACTAGATCAAAAGCCAAGCCTACCGCAATCAAAAAAGATGACCCTAATCAAATCGGTAGCTTTAGGGTCAAGAGGGCAAAATAATGATCAAACTATTTAATACCCTTAGCAAGAAAATAGATCAATTTGAACCACTAAAAAAGGGTCAGGCCACCATATATTCTTGTGGTCCAACTGTTTATAATCATGCGCATATTGGTAATCTAAGCTCTTATATTTATGCCGACACTTTGCGCCGCACTTTAGAGTTATCTGGGCTAAAGGTTGATCACGTTATGAATTTTACTGACGTTGATGACAAGACGATTAAAGCCGCCCATGAAACTTATGCTGATTTACCACCAAAAGACGCTTTAAAGCAACTAACTAAACATTATGAACGCATTTTTTTAGACGAAATGGCACTAGTTGGCAATGATACGAAGGCGATAAAGTTTGTCCGTGCTACTGAAAATATTGCAAAGATGCAGCGTTTAATCGAAAGATTACTATTTAAGGGCGTAGCTTATTTAGCAGCTGACGGAATTTATTTTTCAATTAATGAATATCGTAAAAAGTACGTTTATGGTCAACTATTTAATATTAATCAAGTTGAATTTGGTCAAGAGCGCATTCATAACGACGACTATGATAAAGCTGAAGTTTGTGACTTTGCTTTATGGAAAAAGCAGAAGCCTAATGAACCGGCTTGGGAGTTTACGGTTAATGGCCAAGACTTTACTGGCAGACCAGGTTGGCACCTAGAGTGCGCCACCATGTCGGTGGATAACTTGGGTCAGCCATTTGATATACATACCGGCGGGGTTGATTTGATTTTTCCACACCATGAAAACGAAATTGCTGAAGCCACGGCTGGTAGCGATCAACCAAATTATGCTAACTTTTTTGTTCATAACGAACATTTACTAGTAGAGGGTAAAAAAATGAGCAAATCAGCTAACAACTTTTATACCTTGCCAGATATTATTAAGCGGGAGTTTGATCCGATTGACTTACGTTTAATGGTATTGCAGTCGCATTATAAAAGCGCTACGAATTTTAGTTGGAAGAATTTACTAAGCTCTCGCCAGCGTCGTTTGAACTATCTAAATATAGCAGAATTGCGCCACCAAATTGATAGGCAAGACGAGGCTACTTTTAAAAAAGTTAAACAGCTAATTAGCGAGGCGACCGCTGCTTTACAAAATAACCTAGATACACCAACCTGCTTAAAGTGCGTTAGCCAGGCCTTTAATTTAATTACATTAGAGCATTATAGTCTAGCGGCCAGTCAGGCTTTAATTGATTTTACTGACCAATCTTTGGGGCTAAAACTAAATGAGCAGACGCCAGATATTACGGACGATTTAAAGCTAGTTATTAAAAAGCGCAATCAAGCTCGTTTGCAGGGTGATTTTGTGACGGCCGACAAGTTACGGGCCGAATTATTAGAGCAAGGTATCGCCCTGAATGATCGGGCAGGTGCCAGTTTTTGGACTAGACTACACCCATAACTTGATCTATGCTACAATATAACCATAAACTATATAGAA
>CAMXZF010000048.1 GCA_947253405.1 uncultured Candidatus Saccharibacteria bacterium
CTAGCTACGACGTCATTAAGACTGTTGACAAGAAAGAAGCTAAAGCTGGCGATACCATTACTTATACCTTAACTGCTAAGAACACTGGTAAGACTGACATTACTAACGTAGTTATCGAAGATAAATTGCCTGCATACTACTCTGAAGCTAACGAAAAGGTTGATGCTCCTTCTGACATTAAAGGCTCAATTGTAAAAGAGGGTAAAGTAGTTATATCTAAACTACCTGCTGGTAAATCTGCTACCATTACCGTTACTTACAAAATTAAGAGTGATGTCGAATGTGGCGAAACCAACATAGTTAACAAAGTAACTAGCTCTTCTGATCAAGTTAAAAAAGAAGATGATAGTAACAACAACGAAGTAACCACTAAGGTTAATAAAGAGTGTAAACCTGAAGTTCCACCCACAACCCCACCAACAACTACTGGCGAAAAAACTCAGACGCCCAAACCATCTGAACCACAAAAGCCAGCTGAGACTAACGCTTATACACCAAATGAAATTGTTGCCACCGGTGCGAACGATATAATCAGTGGATTAATAGCTATGGGCGCCATTAGTGGAACACTCGTAGCCTATATCAGAAGCCGCCAGATTATTAAATAGCTAAAATAGTTAATCTAGGTAGCGATAAGAATAAATCTGACCGCTTCAAGGTTGCACCTAAAAATAGGTGCAACCTTACTTTTTTGCAAAATAGTAAAAAATGAGTTATTATATAAATACAATAACCGGCCGCTAGGTCGGTGTTTTTAATAAGAAAGGAAAACATGGACGGATTAAATGTCAAACAATTGACTGCAGCCATTCATGCCATTGCCGATGAAAAAAATCTACCAGAAGATGTTGTGATTAAGGCAATCGAAGTCGCAATTGCTGCAGCTTGGCGCCGTGATAACGGTAATCGTGATATGGATGTTATTGCGATTTTTAACCAGAATAATGGCGAGGCTACCATTAAAGTTAGATACGAAGTAGTAGAAGAGCCAGAAAATGCTGGCCAAATAACCTTAGATAAAGCTAAAGTCATCAAATCGGATGCTAAATTAGGTGATATTGTCGAAGAGGAGCACGAGGCTACAACTTTTGGCCGTGTTGCAGCTCAAACGGCTAAGCAAGTGTTAATGCAAAAATTACGTGAATACGAAAAAGAAATTCTAGCGAAAGAATTTAACGACAAGGTTGGCCAATTAGTCTCAGGCACAGTTTCGCGCATTGAGCCAAAAGTCATACGAATTGATCTTGGACGAGGGGAGGGCATTATGCCCTTTAGCGAGCAAATTTTTGGCGAGCACCTTATTGTTGGTAGTCGCATAAAATTACTGCTAAAAAACATTGATCGCGAAAATACTCGTGGACCAGTAATAATATTATCTCGAGGTGATGCTGAATTTGTACGTCAACTATTCCTACAAGAAGTTCCCGAGATTGAGACTGGTGCTGTTACCATTAAAGCTATAGCACGGGAATCTGGCCGCCGTACTAAAATCGCTGTAACTAGCTCTAGCCCAGAAGTCGATCCTGTCGGCACCTTTGTTGGTGCTAAAGGTGTCCGCGTGCAAGCCGTAATGAACGAGATTGGCGACACTGAAAAAATCGATATCATTACTTATGACAATGATCCTTTAGGTTATATTGCTAACGCATTAAGTCCAGCCGAAATTAATCATATTGACTTAAATGATGAAAATAAAACTGCTGTAGTTTATGTCGACGAAAGCCAAAAATCAGTTGCTATCGGTAAACAAGGCCAAAATGTTCGCCTAGCTTCTGATTTAACTGGCTACAATATCAGCATCGAAACTGAATAATTTCCACCGACTGGCGCTCTTGCCCTTAGAGTGCCAAAATGCTAATATATAGTTATGGAATTTAGTAAACGCCTAACCGAACAAGCTCGCAACATCATTGATGCTGCCGAAATACTAGCCCGGTTAGGCAATTTTGCTTATATTGGCACAGAACATATCTTAATGGCTATTATTGGTCAGGACGATTCAGCAGTAGCCGACATATTTAAAAATGCTGGAATTAGCTTTGATGGTGTTAGGTCGGCCTTATATCGTCGCGGTGGACAAATGGCTGACATATCATCTATCATCGACATGAGAAAAGTTACCGGGTTCTCTGATGCAATGAGCCTAAGCTTGCGCATGGCAGCTGATATAGCCAATCAACACAATCAAGATTATTGTGGAGTTGAACACCTTGCAATTAGCATTTTAAGTCAAAAGAACTGCCGGGCATCAGTTTTACTTAGAGAGCTAGATATTGATACCGATAAAATTGCCCAGAAAATAGGCCACCTAATCAATACTGAAAGCAATAATTATAACGATGCAGCAAAGCTAAATCCCGAAAGGAAAGACCCTAGCCATTCAACTTTTAAAAAATTTACTATTAACTTAACTGATTTAGCTAAAAAAGGTAAGCTCGACCCTGTCATTGGCCGCAACAAAGAACTCGATAGACTAATTACAATAATCAATCGTCGCACCAAAAATAATCCTATACTAATCGGCGAAGCTGGCGTTGGCAAGACAGCTATTGTCGAGGGTTTAGCTGAAAAAATTGCAGCTAAAAATGTACCCGACTTTATGTCTGATATGCAAATATTGCAGCTAGATTTAACCGCTTTGGTAGCTGGGTCTAAATATCGTGGCGAATTTGAAGATCGCCTAAAAAAAGTTATCGAAGATATTAAGCTGTCTCTTATACACATCTGACGCTGCCGACGATTCGCCACCG
>CAMXZF010000049.1 GCA_947253405.1 uncultured Candidatus Saccharibacteria bacterium
AGTTTAATTAAAAAAATTAGCCCCAATAGACCCTATGTCTATACCACCATGGAAATCTATGACGCTAAAAATGGTATCCGTGGGGCGGGTGGCTTGGGCGTTTTAGCAGCCGACACACGACGAACGGCTGAAATATTAGATATACCATTTGTAGCCTTAACGCCCTTTTATCGCACAGAGCGTCACCAAAAAATATCTGATTTAAAACCAGAATTTGAGTTTATTGATAAATCACCCGAAAAAGAGGGTTTTTCATTAGTGGGACAAAGCAGTCTAAAAGTTAAAGATCAGGCTGACGCAAAATTAGATATTTATCAAAAAACAATTGGCTCTACTCGTTTTTTATGTATAACAGAAAATAACTTTGGCCCACTTTACGCCGACGAACCCTCTAGCGATCACAGGCTATATCAAATGGTTGCTCTAGGGTTTTGTGGTTATAATGCCCTAAAGATACTAAACTTAAAACCAGCTGTAATTCAACTAAATGAAACAGCGACAATCTTTAGTGCTATTGCCCGACTTGACGAGCTTTGTGTTAATGGTATGAACCTTTATGAGGCTATTGTCTATGTTAGAAAGCACACTCTTTATACTAACCACACGCTAGTGCAGGCTGCTGAGTCGGCCTTTGATTATAATCAATTTGAAAGATTTGTTTTTCCTAATATTAAATCATCAGCATTAAGACGCTACTTATCAGGACTATTTAGCAATATTGACGGTAAGCTAAAGCTTAGCACTATAACTATTGAACTAGCTGAAGCTAAAAATTGCGTCTCTAAACTACACGCTCGAGTCGCTAACTACCGTGATATAAATGATGAAAAAGTTGAATTTCGCTCTATTACCAACGGTATTGACCTTGATACCTGGGTTCAGCCGGAAATTTTAGCTATTTATAGAAAATATAATATTGTTGATAAGTTCAACATGCCAACCGAAGATTATTACCATATTATTAATCAAGTTTTTGGTGGTAATAGTAGTGAAATAAAAAACTTAAAATCAATTAAACAAGCTGGCCGAAAAAAACTAAATAAAGAACTAGAAAATCGCCAAGATCAATACGGCAACGCTGTGCAAATACCAGATGATGCTATTTTGTATGGTTATAAACGCCGTTTTGTCGCATACAAAAGGCCATGGATGCCATTTGAGGATACAGAAAGATTAAAACAAATTCTTTTAAAAAATAACGCTCACTATATAATGGCAGGAATTATGGCTGGTAATACCTATGCTAACGACACTACCTATAAGCATCTACAAAAAATGCTTCAACAAATTGCAGATGACAAAATTCTAAGAGAACGCGTTCACTATATTGCCGATTATGACGAAAACCTAGCCAAAGCTATGAGCTTTGGTGTTGATGTGTCAATTAATGTTCCGATAGTTGGCTTAGAAGCCTGTGGCACCTCGTTTATGAAAGATATCGCTAACTTAAATCTACTTATTTCTACTAATGATGGTGGCGTAGCCGATGTTAAGCCTTCGGTTATTTTGCAGGTATCAGGTACAGAATATAAAGACGAGATTGAGTCTTTATATAAAAGAATGGGACAGGCCAGTGATATAATAAAAGATATAAATCATTGGTCTAGTGAGGTCGGCAAAGTTTTAATGGCATATCTGCCAATCATCTGCGCCTCTCGTATGATGCGTGATTATTTGAAGTTTTTGTTTAGGTAAAAAATGATTTTTAGTAAAAACTTAAAATTCTCAGTTAAGACTTTTACTTTGTATTTATTTTTATCAATCTTTTTTTTACTTGTTATTGGATTAGTAAAAACACAAAATGCCTATGCAGATAACAATAAGTTTGAAAAGTGTAAAAAAGAATACAGTGGGAAAATATCTATTTCCATAGAAAATGGGTGTGACCATTATTGTTATTCGCCGGCAGTTAAGGGAAGTAATACTGTTGGTAAAACAGTGTGTTGTAAATATGGTATAGACGTTACAACAGGTAATTATGGTATGAAAACTGAGGAGTGTGCGAAAGCTCCAGTAGACGATAACATGTCGTCACAAAAAGCCTACAACGAAAAGCGCGCTAACAAAGCCCTTGAAGCTGAGTGTCTAAAATTAAACGGGGTAGCTCTTCGCTCTAGTGGTGACCCGAACGATATAAAAAGCTTAAACGATGATCTAGAAAAATGCAAACAATTTTGTAAGGCTGTTAACGGTAAAATAGTGTGCTCTGGTAGTAGCTCATCAGATTCATCAAGTTCATCAGATAGCACTACATCCTGGGAAGATAGGGGTGTATCAAATAAAAAGCTAGCAAAAAAAGATGATACAAAAGCTGCACCAACTTGCACTGTTGGTTATTTAGATTATTTTATCTGCCCTGTTTCTGAGTTTTTGTCTGAAATAGCCGATAATTTATACGGCCTTATTGAAAGCTTCCTAGAAATAGACTCTAATACTATATTCGGTGCTGGCGATAATGGTATATCGAGTGCCTTTACCAAATTCCTCTCTATAGCTAACATTGTTTTAGCTATAGCATTTCTACTAA